>CALDJX010000615.1 GCA_937899075.1 uncultured Planctomyces sp.
AGATCGCGTTGACCGTGATGCCGTGCTCGGCCCAGTCGACGGCGCAGGCTTTGGTGAACTGGTTGATGGCCGCCTTGGACGTTTCGTAGCTGCGGCCTCCGATTCCCTTCGTCGCGACCATGCTGTTGATCGATGAAATGTTGATGATGCGCCCGCCCTTGCCTCGGTCGAGCATCGACTTGCCGATCAGCTTCGTGCAGATGAAGACGCTCGTCAGGTTGAGGTCCAGAAGTTCCTGCCAGGTTTCGAGTGGCATCTCCGTCGTCGGGATGTCTTTCCGTCGACCGCCGACATTGTTGATGAGGATGTCGATCGGGCCGTGGTTGGCGACGACTTCGTGGCAGACTCGTTCGCAGTCAGTCGGGTTTCCGATGTCTCCGACGATGGCGATGGCTTCACGACCGAACGCTCGGATGTCGTCGGCGGTTTTGTTGAGGCTTTCTTCGTCACGACCGACCAGCACACAGTCCGCGCCAACGTCGGCGATGGCAAGAGCCATTTCGCGACCAAGGCCTCGACTGCCGCCGGTGATAAACAGCCGCTTGCCGTCGAGTCGAAATCGGTCGAGTACGCTCATGAGGAATCTCCGTTAGTCGGATGGCAAGAATCGCAGAGGACGCTGAGTTCTCGCAGAGAAAAAGAGAGAAGGAAAGAACATCGAACAGCCAACATTGAGAACTCAACATAGAACGATCTGCTTACTTCGATGTTGAGTGTTCGTTGTTCGATGGTGGATGTTCAAGCAGGGCGGTCGCACCGTACATGTTTGGGATTGGTGGCTCAAACAAATCGACGTGGTTAAAGGGGGCGAGTGTTTCTTTGCAGAGCTGCTCGAAGGACTCGTCGGATTCGTGAGGCAGTCGACCTCGTAGGTTGGACACGGCGGCGCGGAACTCGGTGACGTCCGCGCAGAGCAGGGCAGGGCGGTGCGATTCCAAGCGGCTGGCGTTTTCTGGAAACGGGCTACTTGCACAGTTCAGTTGGCGGTGTTCCCAGGTCGTCGCGGCGGCGAAGTAGCACATCGTGAAGGCGGCGAGTTTTCTGAAACTGCGTTCCGCGATCGCGTCGTAGCAGCCGACGACGAGTTGGTCGATCAGTGTTAGCTCCTCGCGGACGACGGAATCGTAAAGCTGCAGCATGGGGGCGGGGGCCGAAATGTCGGCCGCTGGCTTTCTGGCGAGCAGAATCGACGCGAGACGTTCAACTCCCGCCAGCGAGTGAGCGATGCCCGTGCTGTGCAGCGGGTCGATGAAGCCGGCAGTGTGAGGGAGCATTGCCCAGTCGTCGCCCGCGATTTGCGCGGCGAGACGTTGCAGACGTTTCGTGCGAATCGGCATCGCGGTAGTGTTCGTCAGCGAGGCCGTTGCGAACGCTGTGTTGAGACTCGGGTAACGACCGATGATGTCGTGAAACTCGGAGTCGCTGTCGCGAATGTCCGACTGTCTGGTTGCTCGATCGTCGAGGACCAGTCCGACGCTGGTGACGTTTGAGTCGAAACGCAGCCACCACATCCAGCCTTCTTCGAGAACGTGATGCTGCGCGGCGTGGTCGCAATGGAACGGGTGATCGGTTGTCGAAGCGGGGGATGTTTGCTCAAGTGTTACTCGCCATTTGGGCAGGCCGGTGAAGTGGGCGAAGATTACGCGCGAGTTCGTGGCCAGTTGGTCGGCTTGATCTTTGATGCCGAGGTGTCGTGCCAGGACCTGTCCGGCTCCGCTGGCGTCGATCAGGAAACCGGCCGACAGCTTGTCAACTCGCCCCGACTTCGGATCCTGACTGCTGCGAATTTTGACGACCCAGCCGTTGTCGGTTGTCAAAGTTAACTTGCGCAGTGAGTCGATTTCTGAGTTTTCGAACGGCACGACGCCGGACGCGCACGCTTGCTTGAAAAAGAAGGCGTCGACGTCCGAGCGTAGCCATTGGGTGTCGGAGACTTCGTCGCTGGAACTGGCTGCGGCGAGTAGCTCGTTGGAATGATCCGGCCTCGGTTGAAAGGGCACGCCGGCTTCGTGCTGGAAGTAGCTGAAGCCTCGTTTGCGGCCGGTCGTGATTTCCGGGTAGGCGGCTTTCCAGGTGTCATACTTCGCGAACGGTTTCAGCCAGGCGAGGTCGTACTGGTCGGCGAGGCTCGACAGAATCAGGCTCGCGGCCGGAGTGGACGATTCGCCGATAGCGAACCGCGGATGGCTGGAGCGATCGACGATGGCGACTCGTCGGCCCTGCGTCTGGAGGATCGTTGCGAGCAGGCTGCCGGCAAATCCGCTGCCGATCACGATGAAATCGAAGTTGGGATCTGCCGACGTGGGCAAAGTTGCGGGTTGCACGATGGCTGACGGACGGGAGTTTGTCATTATCGACCCACGGGGATAGCACGCGGAATGTCGCTCGGTATGATGGCTGCCGACGCGAAGGTCAGCCAGTGAGGCCAGTGACTTCTCGCCGTTGTCGTTCAATTGGTGCTTTGAGCCATGTCAGAATCTCCGCTGCCGTCATCTCTGGAAATCCGCCCCGTCACGCGAGAAGACCTCGCGGGGCTTGCTGATTTTATTGAGCCCTTCGTTGCTGAAGGTCGTCTGCTGCCTCGCACGACCGAGGAACTCGCCGAACTGGTTTACAACGGGTTCGTCGCGAAAGTCGAGGGGCGACTGATCGGCTTCGCGGCTCTGGAGATCTACTCGCGGAAACTTGCCGAGATCCGCAGCCTGGCCGTCCTGCCAGAGTACCAGGGCAAGGGCGTAGGCCGTTTGCTCGTCGAAGAGTGCGTCGAGCGGGCCAGAAAACGCGACGTCCTTGAAGTCATGGCGATCACGTCGTCCGAGGTGTTCTTTCGCAGCTGCGGGTTCGACTTCACGCTGCCCGGCGAGAAAAAGGCCCTCTTCATCACCACGAGCGAACCAACTCAGGGATGAACATATTTCCCGGTGAGATGGTTTCTGGGAAAGTTTTGAACCACGAAAGTCGCGAAATCTCTCTCGCGGTCATCGCTCGACGGCCAAAGAAATTAGCCACGGATGGGCACGGATTCACACGGATGGGATGGATGCTTCACGAAGCCATCCGTGTTTATCCGTGAAATCCGTGGCTCTCTTTCTTGTCCGTGGAAGCCGCACGATTCTCATTTCTCACAATTTAATCAGTTTTGGTTGTGAATAATGCCGACGGCTTCTACCATCTGCCTCTATCGAGATGTTTCCCGGTTTCCAGCCCTTGTTCTGTTTTCGGAAATGTTCGCATGCGACTCGCGATCGATCCAAATGATCAGAACTTCCTTGAACAACTTCACCGCATGTGCGGAGGGACGATTCAGGAGATCTGCGAAGCAGCTGGTGTGACGGCGACGGCGGTTCGGCAGCGTCTGGGGCGGTTGGAAGCCCAGGGGCTGGTCCTTCATGAAGTGGTTCGAGCTGGTCGTGGCCGCCCTCATCACGTGTTTCGAGTCAGTGACAAGGG
>CALDJX010000616.1 GCA_937899075.1 uncultured Planctomyces sp.
CGCGGCGATGCCTTCCACCTGTTTCAGATTGGCCGGCATGTCGCAGATGCGGACTTCGACCGTTCCGAAATTGTGATGCGGCCGGATGTCCCACCAGATTTCGCGGATCGAGTTCATGAAGCCGGTGTCGATCAGGTGGTTCACCACCCAGACGTACTCGCTCCAGTTTCGCATGACGTGGGGTAGCCCGGCCGTCGGCAGGCCTTCCGTGATCTTCGACCGGTTGGAATGCAGGCCGGTGTTGCGGCCTTCCCAGAACGGCGAATTCGACGACAGAGCCAGCAGCAGCGGCAGGTAACGCAACATGCGGTCGCAGACGTTGATCGCTTTGTCGCCCGTGTCGACTCCAACGTGAACGTGCAGTCCGAACGTGACCAGCCTCCGAGCGACGTCCTGCATCAGGTCGACGAGTCGGAAGTACCGATCGTTGTTGGTGACTTTCTGATCCTGCCATGAAGAAAATGGATGGGTCGCCGCCCAGAGCAGTTTGATGCCCATTCCGTCGAGCACGTTTTCAATGGCTTCGAGTTTGCCCTGCAAATCTTTGCTGGCATCGGCGACGGTGTTGCAGACGTCTGTGTTGATCTCGATGTAGCTTTGCATCAGCTCAGGTTTAACGACGTCGCGAAGCTCGGCAGGCAGAGCGGCCAGCACATCTTCGATCCGATTGGTCAGAGCAAACGATTCTGCATCGATGAGTTGCAGTTCGAGTTCCACGCCGATCGTCGGCTGTTCGTTTCGTGTAAAGACAAGTGCTGACATGCGACTGGACCGTTTTCATGGTTTCAGGGCGGACGCTGGAACGTTGCAGGGCAGGGCGTTTTGTTTCTCCGGTGGTTCTCGTGCAGCGACTCTTCATTAACACGCTGAACCGTTGTCCGCGAGCATCGACCCGCCTCATGCCGAAAGTTTACTTAGCCGAGAATCTTATGCATCACCTCTCCGAAGTCGCGATCCAGGCGTTTGCGGCCGGGGACTTCGAGTTGTCGCGTGTCGAGGCCGAGTTGGTGCAGCACGGTTGCGTGCAGGTCGGTCACGTAATGACGGTCCTCTGCCGCGTGAAAGCCGAGTTCGTCCGTCGCTCCGTGGACGATGCCCGGTTTCACGCCTCCTCCAGCCATCACGACGTTGAAGCCGTGCGGATGGTGGTCTCGTCCGGTCGCTTTGGCGGCTGTGCTGCCGGCACGAACTTCTGCGCCGGGAGTTCTGCCAAATTCAGAACCAACGACCACGAGCGTTTCATCGAGCAGACCTCGTTGTTTCAGGTCCTTGATCAAACCGGCAATCGGCTGATCGACCTGCTTTGCGAGTTTTGAGTGCCGCCCCTTGATGTCGAGATGCGAATCCCATGCTCCAGCGCTGCCGGTATAACCGTGAAAGAGCTGGATGAATCGCACGCCTCGCTCGGCCAGGCGGCGGGCGGCCAGACACTTTTCCCCAAACGCTTTTGTCGCCGACTGATCAATCCCGTAAAGCGACTGCACACTCTTCGATTCCTGCTGGAAGTTCATGACTTCCGGAACCGTCGACTGCATCTGGAAAGCCAGCTCGTACGACTTGATTCTCGCCTGAAGTTCTTTGTCTTCGGGATACTTAATTCCGGCCGCGCGGTTGAGCTGTCCGAGCAGGCCAAACATCTCGCGCTGCTCATCAATCGTCAGGTTCTCTTTTGCGGAACGAACGAACGAGAGCGGTCGCTTCGCGTCGACTTTCAGACGAACCCCGGCATACTTGGGACCGAGGTAACTTGAACCGTGAGTCCACGCCGCTCCGCAGCAGTCGGCGCTGGGGTTTCCCAGAACGACGAACTCGGGGAGATTCCGGTTGGCTGTTCCCAGGCCATAACTCACCCATGAACCGACGGTCGGATACGCTCCTTCGGTGATCTTACGACCCGTGTGATAAGTGAGTTGAGCTCCGTGGTTGTTGTCGATCGTCCACATCGACCGCACCACGCACATGTCATCAGCACACGATCCCATCTGTGGAAACCAGTCGCTGACCTGCAGCCCGCTTTCGCCGTACGATCGGTAACCCGTCTGCAAAGGCATGACCGCCTTGAAGACCTCGCGTTTTTGTTTGGCTGGGTCGAGGAGATTCTCGTTGATCTTGTCTTTGTTCAGAACTTCGTCTGCGAACGGCGTTTCTTCAATCGACTTACCAGCGTACTTATTGAGAGCCGGCTTAGGATCGAAGCTCTCCAGGTGGCTTAAGCCTCCGATGAAAAATATCCAGATCACAGACTTCGCTCGAGCTTCGAAGTGCTTCCCCTGATTCGGAGCCGCCGCCTGCGCGACTCCATCTTTGAACAGGATCGACGACAGAGCCAGGCCGGTCAGACCCATTCCTGTTTCAGACAGAAAAGTACGGCGATCGTTGATTGGCGAGTCAGACATGGCACAAATCTCGAAGAACGCAAACGAAAGAAAAGTCGCTGACACAAATTGTCACTGGCGAAAAAACCGAGCTAACGAATAGCGATAAAGTCGTTGTGATTGAACAGGACGTTTATCAACTTTTCGCACCGTGGCAGCGTCGCTGGTGTCGTGGAATCTGGCTGTCCGTTGCCGAGGTATTTTCGGCACAGCGCGGCTTCTTCCGGAATTGGTCGTCGGTTGAGGATCGTCAGGTAAGCTTCTTCAATGAATGACTCGGGCAGTCCGCCAGTCTCATCGTGAAGACGCTTTGCGAGTTTGCTGCTGCCTTCAACGGTCAATGGACTATTCGCCAGCGCCAGGGCCTGGTGAGGCTTCACACTGTTTTCCCGCATGTAGCATTCCGTGACGCTGGGGCCGTCAAAGATTTGCACGAATTCAACCAGCTTCTCGTGAGCATGTCTCAAATAAATGCTGCGTCGCATCGACTTCTGAGCGAGCTTGTTGTCGATGTCCGGTCCGCCCATCGTTCGGTCGATGCGTCCTGAAATGTGCAGCAGATTGTCGCGAACGATTTCGCCTTCCATCCGTCGAGTCGGCATCCGCCACAGAAAATGATTATCAGGATCGGCAGCTGCGTTCGATGAATCGGAAAGGCTCGACATTCGGTAACTGGCACTGGTCACGATGAGCCGGTGAATTTCTTTCATGCTCCAGTTGCGCGTCATGAATTCATCCGCGAGCCAGTCGAGCAATGCAGGATGCGTCGGTTCCCGGCCGTTGCCTCCGAACTCGTTGACTGTCGGCACGATCGGCTTTCCGAAGTGACGCAGCCAGATATGGTTCATCGCGACCCGTGCGGCCAGCGGGTTCTGGCGAGCGGTCACCCATCGAGCAAACGCCAGGCGACGCCCGTTGCTCGTTTCCGGATAGACACTTTGCTTCCGAGGCGCATACTTCGTGGTGACTTCAGTCGCGAGCCCCTTCTCTGCTAAACCAAGAGCCTTCTGAGCGGCGGCAACACTTTTCTTTGCCGCTGCCAGCGATTTGGTCGCTTTTGACTCGCTGGCCTTATTTTTGTCCTTCACCGCTTTTGCAAGAGCCGCGTCGGATTTCGCAACCGCCGCCTCGCCAGTTGCGAGTTTCCATCGAGCGTCGCTGACGACAGCCTCCCGTTGCAGTTCAACAAGTTTTTTCGCAGCCGACGTCCACGCCTCAGAATCCTTGTCCCCGCCGTCTTCCAGAACTTCAATTTCAAGCACCGCAATCAGCGCCGCCAGATTTGCATTCGCCGCTTGAAGTGCGATCTCACCTTTCGCATCAGCGACCGCTTTCTCTGCCTGAGCGATCAGATCACGCTTCACGAAATCGCGACGGTCAGGTTTCGAAGCAAACAGCGGCAACGAGACCGGCTCAATGCTGAACGACCCTCCGAGAGATCCCGGAACGCCAGGCGGAATCGCGTCGTCCTTCAGCGGCCGTCTTTCGTCGCCGCTTTCGAACAACCAGGTCTGTGCGGTCAACGAATTGTCGTAAGCTCGCGGAATGCCGTTCTTCGCAACGTCAAGCACTCCAGCGATGCGGTCAGTCCTCACGTTGTAACGATCGAAGATCGCTCGCATTGAGTAGTAGTCCCGCTGCGAAATCGGGTCGTACATGTGGTCATGACATTTCGCACAGCCGACGGTCAGACCGAGGAAACCTTGCGACGTGTGCTTCACAACGTTGTCCATCCACGCGTCGCGGTCACGAAAAAAGTTGCGTGCGAGAAATCCCGTCGCTCGAATGGCGTCTGCGTCTTCCGGAACCAGTTCATCAGCCGCGAGCATTTCGACAAGCATGCGATCGTACGGCTTGTCCTTGTTGAGCGATTCAACAATCCAGTCCCGCCAGTGCCAGATGTGTCGCTGACTGTCTCTTAACGCAGCCTTGTAACCGGCCCAGTCGCTGTACCGCCAGACGTCCATCCAGTGACATCCCCACCGCTCACCGTACGCAGGATCGTCAAGGAGCTTGTCGACAACTTCTTCATAGGCGTTGCGATTCGTCCTGCATTCTTCGGCGAAGCTTCGAACGTCCGCGGGGGACGGACTGAGCCCGGTCAGGTCGAGATAGATCCGCCGCAACAGAATCTCTGGCTCGGCGGGAGCCTGAGGTGTCAGACCGCGTGCCCGTTGCTCCGCAGCGATGAAATGGTCGATCGAATTTCGAACCCAGTCAGTCGACGCGACGGCCGGGACGTCCGGACGCACCACCGTTTCGAAAGGACGCCACTGATAACGACTCGAGTATTCGGCAAACTCGACAAGCAGCGTCTCCAGATTTCCCAACGTTGCCTGGTCGGGCTTGCTGGAGTCATTTCCCGGAGCGGTGCCGCCGAGAATCTCTTTCAGATTCGAAACCCCATCGCCATCAGCATCTTCGTTAGCCACAAGGACCAGCCGGTCGCGGATGCTTGCGTCTCGACCTTCCTTAGCCAGTTGGTCAGCCGCAGCGGCCAGACGATTGCCAAAAGTGTTGTGCGGAAATTCGTCGAGTGACTCGGCGCCATTGGCTTCCGCACGGACATGGCACGTCGCACAGGTATCCAGGCTGCGCGGCAGATACTTGCCGAAGTAACGTGAGAATGCCTGCTTGTTGGCCGGCGTCGCGGTCGCCGAACTCGGCAATACGCAGACAGCCAGACTGAGCAACAGAGAAAGCTTCCGAGCACGAGCAACCATGGGAGGACCGTTGACGATCAGGAGGTGGGATTGTCTGACGTCTCGCGGTCAGACGTGGATTCGGTGGTGGGGCTGTCCAGTCAGCTTACCTCAATGGGCGGTGTGTTTCAGGTTCGATCGTGAAAACTCGACGTCCTTCGGAGTTGCCTGGCGGAAACTCACCGCCGTGTACTCGGGCTCGTGCGGATCTCATTTCGAAGAGAGTTCCAGAATCGCCAGTACCGGACGATGGTCGGAAGCGATGGATTCAGGAATTACCTTCGACTCAACAACCCTGAACTGAGCTGCGTTCCGGTAGAAGACGTAGTCGATGCGGGATCGCGGTTTCGTGGCGGGGGCTGTTGGAGTCGCGGCTTCGTCGATCGCGTTGCTCCATTTTTTCAGCAGTTCGGTGACCGGCTCTGCGTCCGGCACGGCGTTCATGTCACCCGCAAGGATCGTCCGCAAGCCGTCGCCATCAGCCGCGAAGAGTTTGTTGATGGCCCTGGCCTCGGCGAGGCGATCTTCCGGCACGTTGTGCTGAAAATGGGTGCTCACGAATCGGAGCGGTTTTCCATCGGGCCCCTGCATCGTGACCGCGATCGCACCGCGCGGATACGTCGTGAGTTCGGCCGTGCTTTCCGTATAAGGCAGCGGATGAATGGCAACGTCCAGGATCGGAAGCCTCGTCATGACGGCATTGCCGAACAGGCCGCCCTCGTAATGCTGAGTCGGACCGAACCTCGCTGCGAGGCCCGTCAGTTTAGATAGTTCTCGAACGTCATGAACTCGACCCGACCGTTTCACTCCGACATCGACTTCCTGCAAAGCGACCAGGTCAGGCTTCGCTTTGTTGATCACGTCAGCGAGTCGCGCGACGTCGTACTTGCCGTCGGTCCCCAGGCACCAATGCACGTTGTAGCAAAGGACTCTCAGTTGATGCGGCGGCTCAGCACTCTTCGCATGAGGTGCCGTCACGAATGCAAGTGAAATGGCAATCGTTGCACCTCGAATACCGAACCACTTGATCACGAAGAGTCGGAACGGCGCAGGTCGCGAGTTTGAGTTCATGGTAGCCGGTCACTTTATTCTTGAGGTTTGTCGCGAGGTCACTCGTCAGAACATACCATCGTGACTCTCGTCAGGAAATTGCACCACCCGTTGCGGAGATTGCACGATGAAAAAGATTCTCTGTTTTGCTCTAACTTTGTTGGCCTTTGTCTGCTCACTGAGCACCGAACAGTCGACGTCGGCGAACGCTGCTGAGACGAAAGCCGCCGATCAAAAATACAACGTCCTGTTCATCATCTCCGACGACCTGACGTCGACGGCGTTGTCGTGCTACGGCAACAAAGTTTGCAGCACGCCGAACATCGACCGTATCGCCGCGCGAGGGACTCGGTTCACTCGAACCTACTGCCAGGGCACTTACTGCGGACCTTCGCGAGCGTCCTTCATGTCCGGGTATTACCCGCACGCGACGGGTGTGCTCGGTTACACAAACCCTCGCCCACAGATCGGCGACCGCGCGACCTGGTCGCAGCACTTTAAGAACAACGGTTACTACACCGCGCGAGTCAGCAAGATCTTTCACATGGGAGTCCCCGGCGGCATCGAAGACGGCGGCCACGGCGCTGACGACGAGGCCTCATGGACCGAAAGGTTCAACAGCGGCGGCCCGGAATGGAAAGCTCCCGGCGACGGCGAGACTCTGGAAAACAATCCCGACGGCAAGAAGCCGGCCGTCGGTGGCAACACGTTCGTCGTGGTCGAGGCTGACGGCGATGACATGGTCCACTCGGACGGAAAGACCGCCGCGAAGGCTGTCGAACTGATCGACAAACACAAAGACGAACCCTTCTGGCTGGGCGTTGGTTTCGTGAGGCCGCACGTGCCGTTTGTCGCTCCGCGCAGCTACTACCCGCCGTTCAAGCCGTACAACAAAATGCTGCTGCCCGAAAAGATCGACGGCGACTGGGACGACATTCCCAAAGCCGGCATCAATTACAAAACCAGCCTGAACATGAAGATGGACATCCGCCGTCAGAAGAAAGCCGTCGGCGGCTATTACGCTTCGGTCGCTTTCATGGACGCTCAGGTCGGCAAGGTGCTGGACGCTCTGAACAAAGCGGGCCTCGACGACAAAACCATCGTCATCTTCACCAGCGACCACGGCTACCACCTGGGCGAGCACGACTTCTGGGCCAAGGTCAGCCTCAGAGACGAATCATCCGGCGTCCCGCTGATCATCAGCGTGCCGGGCAAGCAACCAGCCGTCTGCAACTCCCTCACCGAGCTGCTGGATCTGTACCCGACGATCTCAAAACTCTGCGGCCTGGACGTTCCCGAGCGACTGCAGGGCAAAGACATCTCAGCAATGCTCAACGATCCCACCGCCAAAGTCCGCGACGCCGCGTTCAGCGTGGCCCCTGCCCGCAAAGGTTTCCTGCTCCGCGAAAACCGCTACGCCTACATCCAGTACAAAGAAGACGCATCCGCCGGCATCGAGCTCTTCGACACACTGGAAGACCCGCTGCAATACATAAACCTCGCCGAGCAACCCGAGCACAAACCCCTCGTCGATCGCTTCAAAGCAAAGCTCGCCGAAAAGCTGTCAGACCTCCGCAACAACGACCTTGGAAGAAACTAAGCACGATCGTAACTTCGCGACTTACTGTCGATTCTGGAGGCACAAGAGGTCCACCAGAATCAACGGCCCCAAGCAAAGTCAGTAAACCCAGGTAATCGGCACGCCAACCGTGCGACCAGCCTTGTAGTGACGAGCAGAACTCCAACGCCAGTCGGCGGCACGAGCAACGAGAACGGCACGTACCGGATTCAGATGATTGTAGGTGAGTTTTTCTTCCAGCTTCTGCCGGCTGTAGATTTGAAACGCGTAATACTTCCGCTGCCAGAACGGATCGTCCGCTTTCATCAACGCCGCGTATGACGGAAGCAGGGGCAACGCAAATTTACGATGTTGCGTGACGAACGCTGCTTCCATTGCTTCATGAATTGCGGCAAAAATTCGTCCCTCGGGAGCCACACCAGCGCGTGAACGTGGTCGGGCATCAGAACAAAGCCGACCAGCCGTCCGTCCTGCTTTGTCATTTGAGAATCGAGAACGCCGAGCACAATTCGTCGAACCGGATCGTTGTCCAGAAGACGCCGTCTCTTGTATCACGAAAAAGAAACGAAGTAGATGGATGACCAGGATAGGTTAGTGCATACGGTGGGATGGCGAGGAAGAATCGAGGGCTAGCGCTTTTGCGTTGTGGGCCTTGATCACGAATTGACCCACGGTAACCCGACGCGTAAGCGAGGGACTTGTCACAGGTCCGTTGGCAGCCGGTCCCTCGCTCACGCGTCGGGTTACCATCCCTGACCTGGCGGGCCAATGTGTGATCAAGGCCTGCGTTGTGTTTGTTAGAAGTTCCTGACTTGTGTGGCGGCACGACGCCGTCGCGATTTTGACTCAGGGAGGCAGACACTGCATGGGCTGAAGCAGTGGAAGGGCCTGCGACCGCTCGGCCTGATGATCCGCACGCGTGAGACAGACGGCGTCGCAATGAATGGCCTTCGGCCAAAGGGTGTAATCAGCTGCAGGCTGCGGTTATTCGGTGAAAATGCGTTGGTTGA
>CALDJX010000617.1 GCA_937899075.1 uncultured Planctomyces sp.
TGCAATGAACGATTTTCAATTTCCAACATGGGTCAACCGGCTGGCAAGATGTTTGCTGATCGGAACGCCGATCGTGATCGGGTACGGAGCGATTGTGCTGATGGCGGGCATTGCTCCTGAGACGACACATATCGGCTACGCGCCTGAGCAACCCGTTCCGTTCAGTCACAAACTACATGCAGGCCAACTGAAGATGGACTGCCGCTACTGCCACAACACAGTCGAAGAGACTGCTCACGCGGCAATTCCACCGACACAAACCTGTATCAACTGCCACAGCCCCGCGGATGGTAATGGTGGTGTTGCGTTAACCGCTGTTCACGCCGGCAGTTCGAAGCTGTCGGAAATCCACAAGAGCTGGGCCAACGATACTCCGGTGCGCTGGAAGCGAGTTCACGATTTACCCGACTTCGTGAAGTTTAATCACTCAGCTCACGTCACACGCGGCGTCTCATGCGTGTCCTGTCACGGGCGAATCGACCAGACTGACGTCGTGTCTCAGGTGAAGACTCTCAGCATGGCGACGTGCCTCGAATGTCACCGCAACCCTACGCCGCATCTGCGACCGTCGGAGACGGTTACCAACATGGAGTGGGTTCCGCCGAAGCCTGCCAGCGAAATCGGCGAGATTGTAAAAGACCACTGGAATATAAAAGCGAATCAGAATTGCTCAACGTGCCATTACTAGCCCTGGAACTGCGGCATCGCATGACCTCGATTAAAAATCCCGTTCTTAACGAACTAACATCAAATGACTGACCTCGACACACAATCTGAACCTAAACGCTACTGGCGGAGTCTGGACGAACTTGCTGAAAAGCCGGCGTTTCGTGACTGGATGTCGCGCGAATTTCCTGCCGCGGGTTCTGAACTTCCGGATTCAGTTTCTCGCCGGCGCTGGATGCAGCTCATGGGCGCGTCGCTGGCATTTGGGGGCATGGTTGGTTGCCGCTGGGAAGTCGAAGAATTCGCTCCCTTCACTGTGCGTCCCCAGAATCGTACTCCCGGCGAGAAGCAGTACTTTTCCTCCACCTGGGAACTCGCGGGAACGGGCCGTGCTTTGACCGTTACCTCGATCGACGGGCGTCCAATCAAGGTCGATGGCAATCAGCAGCATCCGTTTACCAATGGCGGCTCTGACGCTTTCGATCAGGCAAGTATTCTTGCTCTCTACGACCCGGACCGCAGCGATGGGCTGTTCGAGCGACCTGGGAAGGAATCAATTCGACGGACCTGGGAAGAGTTCGATGACGCCCTCCAAAGTCGGATCGCCTTGCACGATAAGTCGAGAGGGCGCGGCCTGGCGTTTGTATGCGGCGCGTCTTCATCGCTGACTCGCAAGCGGTTACAGCAACTGATCGCCGCTCGGTTTCCGGCAATGGTGTGGTGCGAACATGAACAGTCGATCACGCGTTTCGAAGCTGAAGGCAGCCGAATGGCCTTCGGAGAAAGTGTTCGCACTCATCTGGATTTTCGCAAGGCAAAAGTGATTGCCTGCTTCGACGCTGATCCGATGGGGGCACACCCGGCGGCGATGCAGATGGTGCGAGACTGGGCGGATCGTCGCGATCCGGACGCCAACTGGATGAACCGCCTGTATGCTTTCGAAAGTGGCATGTCGTTGACGGGATCGAACGCGGATCATCGGCTGGCGATGCGGTCCGGCGACATCCCGGCTTTCGTTGCGCGTCTTGAAACCGAAGTGACTGCCGCGATTAAATCGGGCAAGATTGTTGAACGTGCTTCCGCTGACGCTGAAAAGATGCCACGCGTGCTTGCGGCTCTCGTGAGTGACCTTGTACAGCATCGCGGCGAATCGGTGCTGATGGTGGGGCCGAATCAGCCTGCCGAAGTCCACGCTCGGATTCAGCGACTGAACGCGATGCTGGGCAACGTCGGGGCGACGGTGACTCATACGATTGATCCGATTGATTCCGACATCGCCGTGACTGCATTTCCTGATCTCGTGCAGCAAATGGAAGCGGGACAGATCGAAACCCTTGTCGTGCTGGAATCAAATCCAGCGTACGGAAGTCCGCTGTCGCAGCGATTCGCGACGGCACTTAAGCAGATCGCGTTTTCCGTGCACGCTGGCGTCTACAGGGACGAAACCAGCAAGTGCTGCCAGTGGCATGTCCCGGCCGCTCACTTTCTGGAAGCGTGGGGCGATTGCCGGACGTGGGACGGAACTGCAACGATCGCTCAGCCTTTGATTGCTCCACTGTTTGGTGGTCGGACAACAACGGAATTGCTTTCTCTATTCACAAGGACCGGGCTGACTTCGAGTGAGCAGCTCGTCCGGCGTGCATTTCTGTCGTGGTCATCAGAAACGATGAAGCCGCCACGCGAAGCCGTTCGTTTAAAGTCTGAGTCAGAATGGCGGAAGGCTGTTCATGATGGCTTTGTCGAAGAATCTGACTTCGCGGCTCGAGACGTTACGCTTGAATCGGATCTGGATGAGCGACTGCCTGTCGGGAAACTCACTAAAACTGAGCAATCGCTGTCCGCAAACGAGATCGAACTGGTGATCAATACTGATGCATCGGTGCACGATGGAAGATTTTCCAACAATGGGTGGCTGCAGGAAGTTCCGGACCCGATGACGAAGCTCACGTGGGACAACGCCGCGATTATGGGGCCGTCGACCGCGAAAAGACTGGGCGTCAGTCATGAAGACGTTGTGCAGATCTCGGTCAACCAAACCACCGTTTCGTTGCCGGTGTTCGTGCTTCCCGGGATCGCTTTGAATTCCGTACAGCTAGCTTTGGGATACGGTCGCACCTCCGCGGGACACGTTGGAGGCAGCGTTGCAGATGACGTGAACCCTGTTGGCGTGGACGTTTCGCCTCTGCTGCAAGACGAAACCGGAATTATTCGCGAAGCTGTGACCATCACGCCGACGGGCAAACAGCACAAGCTCGCGACAACTCAGGACCACTTTGCCATCGATGCTGTAGGCTTCGAAGCTATCGGCAATCGTCTGGGCGAACTTGTTCGCACGGGGACGTTGAAGGAATACGAAGAGCATCCCGATTTTGCCGCACACCGAGGGCCTCATCATCCACCGTTGGAATCTCCATGGGAAGAACAGCAGTACGATGGCCACGCGTGGGGCATGGCGATTGACCTGAACCGCTGCATTGGCTGCAACGCCTGCACGGTTGCGTGCCAATCAGAAAACAACGTGCCAATCGTTGGACAGGATCAGGTGCTTGCCGGACGGGAAATGAGCTGGCTACGGATCGATCGTTATTTTGCGGGCGACCCGGAAGATCCTGAAGTCGCACATCAGCCAGTCGCCTGTCATCACTGTGAGAATGCTCCGTGTGAACAGGTCTGCCCGGTCGCCGCAACTGTTCACAGCGACGAAGGCCTGAACGACATGGTCTACAACCGCTGCGTCGGCACGCGTTATTGCGCTAATAACTGTCCTTACAAAGTCCGACGGTTCAATTTCTTCGACTACAACGCGTCGCTTGCGAAGCCGGAAAACGCTTTGCAGAAGATGATTCTGAATCCGGACGTGACCGTTCGCAGTCGTGGAGTGATGGAAAAGTGTACCTACTGCGTGCAGAGAATTCAGGACACCAAGATCGACGCAAAAAACAACCGACGATCAATTGAAGATGGAGAAATTGTAACGGCCTGCCAGCAGGCATGCCCCGCGAAGGCGATCGTCTTCGGAGACCTGAACGACAAGAACAGCGCCGTGGCGAAAGCTCATGACGACGATCGTTCTTACGGCATGCTGTCTGAACTCAACACGAAACCGCGGACGAAGTATTTGGCTCGAATCCGAAATCCGCATCCGTGGCTGGCAGAAGAGGGCGTTTGATCCTGAA
>CALDJX010000618.1 GCA_937899075.1 uncultured Planctomyces sp.
CATCAAGGAGGACGGGCGTCGCGGGCTTCAACTGGCGGAGCCGATTTCGAAAGGGTTGCGGCTGCTGGGGATTGTGGCTGCCGGACCGCCGATTGAGGCTTTTGAGCAGGAAGATCGCGTTGAGATCGGCACGCAGTACGACGACGACACTCACTTCGTGCTGCGGGTGCAGGGTGACTCAATGATTGAGGACTTCATCGCGGATGGGGACTACGTCGTCGTCAGGAAACAGTCAACGTGCGAGAACGGCAACCTGGTCGTGGCTCGGATGGATGGAGAAGTCACGCTGAAGCGGTTCTACCGTGAGAAGAAACGGATACGGCTGCAACCGGCCAATCGGACCATGAAACCCATCTACTGTCGTGATGTCGAGATTGAGGGTGTGGTGGTGGGCGTGCATCGCGTGATGGGGTGAGGATTCGGTTTGAACAGGCAAAGGGAACAACATGGTCGCAGTCGATCCTCGTTCGTTGGCCGTGCAGGAACTGGCTGCTGGTATTCGTCGGTTGGAAAGGTCACGAAGACATTTCGATCGGGCCGATCAGGATGTTGCTTCGACTGGAATCTCCGCCCTCGATGCGCTGTTGCCTCATCGGGGAATGCTACGAGGGACGCTGACGGAATGGACCTCGATCCGAGCCGGAGGTGGTGCGATGACGCTGGCTGTGCAGGCTGCCCGCGAAGCTCGACAGACAGGTCCGATCGTGGTGGTCGATCCCCTGCGTTGTTTTCATGCGCCGGCGGCGGAGTTGATGCGAGTGTCTCTCGACTCGCTGATCCTTGTTCGCCCGCGAAGCCGCAACGACGCCTTATGGGCCATCGAGCAGGCACTGCGTTGTTCTGCGGTGGACGTCGTCCTGATCAGCATGGCAACACCTTCGTCGCGCGAGTGTCGACGGCTGCAACTGGCGGCCGAGGCTGGCGGGAGTGTCGGGCTGCTGGTGCGATCCGGTGTCGATCGAGGCCCGTCAACATGGGCGGACGTCCGGCTACAGGTTGAGCCGGTGACTGGCACTCGTCCCGATCATGTGCGGCGGCTGCGAATCAATGTCATGCACGCTCGCGGCAGTTATTGCGAATCAGGTGTGGTACTGGATGTGTGCGATGAAACGGCTGCTGTGCATCTGGTTTCCGAACTTTCCGATGCAGCGATTTAATCGCGAGCAACCGGAGCATAGATCGCGACCGTGCATTCTTTTTCATGAAGAGAGTCGGAGTGGTCTCCGCGTTGTGGCCTGTTCACGGGAATGTGCGGACGCTGGAATCGCTTCCGGACAGCCCCTGGCCGACGCTCGCAGTCTGTTGCCGGCGGCTCATTTTGCAGAGCATGATCCAGAGGCCGACGAGGTGGCATTGAAGCGGCTGGCTTGGAGCTGTCAGCAGTTCAGCCCATATGTCGGGATCGAGCCATTCGCGGGTCTGGCCTGTCTGGTGATGGACATGACCGGCGGGACTCACTTGTTTGGCGGCGATCAACTGCTCGCTCGGCGTGTGATCGAGTTTCTGGCGAAACAGCAGTTCTTCGCGCATGTCTCGATTGCCCATCGCTCGGCGCAGCCTGGGCCATCGCTCGTTACGGCCATCAAGCGGGAGCATCCCGGACGCTGCGGGCGCTTCCGGTCGAAGCTCTGCGTCTGCCGGACGAGACACTGACTCGTTTGCGGGCGTTCGATCTGCGGCGCGTCGAACAGCTTCTGGAACTGCCGCGACAGGAACTCCCGGCACGGTTTGGCGACGTCTTAAACGAACGGCTCGATCAGCTTTTCGGAAAGTGTTTGGAAGAGATCACTTTGGAGCGACCGCCGGAACCGGTTCAGGCACAATGGTCGACCAATGACGGGTTTTCCGGTGAGGGCATTTCCGGGCAGCACGCGGTGACCTGCGTTTGTGGAGACCTGCTGGACGAAATCCTGGCGGCACTTGAGCCACGCCGCGAAGGAGTGTTGAGGCTGCGGCTGGAGTTTCGAAGCGATGCCGCTGCGGCGTGCCGATTCGAGCAGGGGATCGCACAACCGGCGACGTCTCGCCAGCATCTGCTGGAACTACTGAAACTGCGACTGGAGAAACAGCGTCTCCCTGCAGACATCCACACGATTCGCATGACGGCGATGGAAACGTCACCGTTGGAAACTCGACAGCAAACGCTGTTCGAGGAAGACAGTCGCCCGACTGACGGAGCGTTTCAACGACTGCTCGATCGGCTGACTTCGCGACTGGGAGCTGACGCTGTCTTGCGAGCGGAATCACGTCACGAGCCGTTGCCAGAGGACAGCGTTGCTCTGCTGCCGGTCACAGAACGGCAGACATCGCGCCGGAAATCCTCTCCGACAACTTCAGAAACGAATCACGATGTTGAACGGCTTCCGACATCCTCGCGTCCACTCTGCCTGATGTTGCCAGTCTGTGTCGATGTCGTCGCTGCTCTTCCCAACGGCCCGCCAACCAGTTTTCGATGGCAGCATGGCAACTACACAATCGTTCGATGCACCGAGCCAGAGCGAATCGACACGGGCTGGTGGTCAGACGGTGGGCACCACACGCGAAACTATTATCGAGTGGAGACGACGACGGGCGAGCGATTCTGGCTGTTTTGCGATGGGCACGGCGACTGGTACCTGCACGGCGTGTTTGACTGAAGTTGCCGGACGTCAACAGAGATTTTCAGAGAGAGACCCGCGTGCCTTGCACGCATCATTCGGTGAGGTCTGCCGATTCTCTTTGGTTGTGGAAGACCAGCCCCGCTGGGAAAGAAACTCTACATGCCGGATCAGCCGCTTGCTCGACGCCGCCCTGCATCAGCCGCACCACTGCTGAGTGGTTGCGGCGGCTACGCGGAACTTCGCTGCCGTACGAACTACTCATTTCTGGAAGGAGCCTCACACCCGGACGAACTGGTCAATCGTGCTGCAGAACTTGGTCTGGCAGCACTTGCCATTACCGACCGCAACAGTCTGGCAGCAGTGGTGCGTGCTCACGTCGCCGCGAAAGATGCAGGGCTTAAACTCCTGATCGGAGCAGAGATCACTCCTGCCGATGCGTTGCCTGTGGTCCTGCTCGCCATTGACCGATCGGGCTACGCGAACCTTTCGCAATTGATCACTCGTGGTCGCAGACGGGCCGCCAAAGGCGAGTGCCATCTGACAGTCGACGATGTGTCGCACTACTCAGATGGCCTCATCGCGTGCGTGCCTCTTCCTGCCAGGCAGCAGACCGCGACGACAAAACAGCTTCATGCGTACCGTGAATGTTTCAACAATCGCTGCTTCGGGCTGCTGGAACTTCACCACGGTCCGAATGATGGTCTGCGGCTGGATCGAATGCTAGCGGTGGCGCGCGACGTCGGAATTCCAGTCGCAGCTTCCAACGACGTGCATTACCACATTCCTGCCCGGAAGCCATTACAGGATGTCCTCACGGCGATTCGGCACGGCTGCACGGTCGCGGAACTCGGGCAGCGTCGGTTTACCAATGCCGAGCGTTGTCTGAAATCAGCCACACAGATGCAGCGACTGTTTGGAACTATTCCTGCGGCAGTGGCCCGAACGGTTGAGATTGCCGATCGTTGTCAGTTTTCGCTGGACGAATTGCGGTACGAGTATCCAGAAGAACTCTGTCCCGCCGGCACGACACCGATCGAGCATCTGAAACATCTGGCCTGGCAGGGAGCCACAAAGCGGTATCCCGACGGAATTCCGCGTCAGGTTGGCGACCTGGTGAACCACGAACTCGCCCTGATCGAGGAACTGCACTACGAGGCCTACTTCCTCACCGTCTACGACCTGGTGAAGTTTGCTCGCGGTCGAGGCATTCTTTGTCAGGGACGAGGGTCGGCAGCCAACTCG
>CALDJX010000619.1 GCA_937899075.1 uncultured Planctomyces sp.
GTTCCAGATGATCATGTCGTCGAAGACGAAACCGATCTCGGTCATTCGTTGTGCAAAGTCGCTGTGAAGCGGGAAGAACCGATTCTTCTTTCGCAGATCCATCAACACGACGCAGCAGTACGCACCCGGTTTCAGAACGGTCAGCACGTCTGCAAAAACAGACTGCAACGAACTGAGAAACTGTTCGTAGTCAGCAATCGTGCCCAGATCGCCTTCCAGGTTTCCGTAGTGCCGCACATCTTTGTAGTCGGCAGTCCGACGCTGATTGAGAATGTCCCAGTACGGCGGCGACGTGATGCACAGGTCGATCGATTCCGGTTCGATTAGTTCCTTGATATCCGCGACGGATGCTTCGTGAATGGTGGATCGAGGCTTGCGACTTTTCGCGAAGAGATCTGACGAAAGGTCAGCGAGCCGCCTGCGGCCCATCTTTGCGAACTCGGGCGACAGTTCGATTCCGATCCCTGTTTTCCCAAGACGTTCAACTTCAACGATCGTGCTGCCGGAACCGCTGAATGGGTCGAGAATTTTCTCGCCCTCAGGACGAAGAAACGTTTGAACAAGCCGCTCGACAAGCATGCCTGGAAACATTGCCGGGTGCTTCAGACGATTCTCTTCGGCGGTTTTGCGAATATCGCTCCAGACACTGATCGAATTCTGAATCCACTGCTTGCCATTCAGTTCGTTGCAGTGCGGAACCGCTTTTCGCTCGGCACGTAATTCAGACTTGGAGCCGATGTTGTCGTCCGCTGTTTTCGACACCTTTGTGTCGGGCGTGCCCTGCTGCTTCTTTTTTGCGAACTTACGTTTCGCGCTCTTGCGAGTCTTTCTGGGACTCGGACCGTGACCGGCGTGAGCGTCTTCTACTGGCTGCTGATCCGAAGCCTTGATCTTCGCTGAATGTTTCTTCGTCGGCTTCTTCTTCTTTTTTGCAGCCTTTGGTTTGGTCGACTTCGGCTTCACAACCTTTTTCTGTGACCGCTTTGCTTTCGCCATCGTCAGGAGTCTTTAAAAGTATCAAAGGCATGTATTAACTATCTGAAAGGGACTTTCGCGGCGTTTCGGCGAGCCTGCAAGTTCACGGACAGATGACGTGCGGGCGAACAGGCGATAGAAACCGCGTGCCGTGTGGCGATTCGGCCACGATCGACCGTCAATTCTGCAACTTCGGAGGACAATCATGCGAGTTGAGCATGTCGCGTTTAATGTCGAACACCCACTCGAGATGGCCCGTTGGTATGTCGAGAATCTTGGTTTCGTCGTCAAACGCCGAGTGATGGAAGCCCCGTGGGCTCACTTCATTGTCGATTCGGCCGGGTCCACGATGATTGAGATCTACGGAAACCCGGACGTACCGCTTTCTGATTTCCGAAACATGCACCCCGGCACGCTGCATCTGGCGTTCGTCTCAAAAGACATTCAGTCCGACATCAATCGTTTGTCGGCGGCCGGAGCGAAACTCGAAGGCGGCATCACTGACCTTCCGGGTGGAGACATCATGGCCTTTATTCGGGATCCGTGGGGCCTCACTCTTCAACTGGTCAAACGCCGCGAGCCGATGATCTGATCGCCGGGATGCAATACTCCGGCGAGGAATCAATCGCGAGGCGCGTCTTTCCTGTGCAAAGTCCTGACACCGCGGAGGCGATGCGGGAAGTGAAAACCAGGAACAATCCAGAGACGAAACTCTGCTCCGAATGAATTCGTCACCAGCTCACTCAGCGAGAACCGCCCCTGACGATTCGGAGCCCGCTGACTCAACCGCTTTGTATACGGTCGAGGTTCCGACTCACCCCCAGAAGCAGCCGAACCTTCTGTCGAGAATGATTCAAAGCTGACAGAGACTACTACTGCGGCACCATTTTCAACGCCTATCAGCTTCCCGAAGTGAGCCGTATTGCCCGCGTGTCTTCAGCCGACACTCATTACATCAAGCTGCCCCGCGTGACTCGTTTTTTTAACGGTCAGTTCGAGCAGGGAGAGTGTTCATTAAGCGGTCGCGTTCTCTGTAAATATCCCATGGCACGAATTCAGAGAACGAAAGATGCTGCCTTGTTACAGGTTTGCCGGGGATGTCGTACGTCACAGCGGAAGTACTTCAGTCAACGTTGGTGCGTCGATCCCTCGTCTGCCTTGTTGCATACACTCGCGAATCGAACGCTATTCCACCGGCGTCTGCCAAATACTTGTCAGACTGCGAGCCGAAATACTGTCCAGCTTCAAATTCGGTATTCAAGGTCGTACGCGGAATCTCACCGCTCTCTTTTCCGTCAGCGACTTTTTGGTTCCAGTCCTCCATACGAGCCAATTGATCCAAACGCAGTTCCGAATGTCGCATCAATACCCGCTGCTTGCCGGCGTCGAACGCTGTCGAATGTTTGGGAACACTGGCGATTAATGTCGTCATCTCGTCATCCATGTCGAGACCTGTTCTGATAGTGCTTGCATGCGGGCCGGCAAGGAACGCCGCAACGCCTCCTGAAAACCTTAGATTCTCTCTCATGGCAGAGGCGAACTCATGCGCGGCCAGATTCTGCTCAGTCGCCACAACGTCTCGAACCAAGTCACGCGTCCGAGACCACGCCGCCTGGTGATTTCCCAAGTTGAGAAGCACTCGAATGAGCAATCGTTGCGGGGCAAACCACACCCACTTCGTTCTGCGCGTCAATTGGACTGCATCCTCTAGTTCACGCACAGCCTGCGCAGGCTTCTGTTCCTGCATTGAGGCGACGCCTAACGCAAAAGCAGCTCTGGGATCAGCATCTGCCTTAGCGCGGATTGCTGACATATCAGCCGTTGCGACTCCATGAAAATATTTGCGAAACACCTGTTTTACGAACTTCGAAAACTCTAGCGGCAAGTCACCGCCAGAAAATTGAGGTGAGAAAGCGGATGGTACGTTTCTGGCGATCTGCTTGTTGAATCCCGGTTGTACTTCGGCTTGCTCGGTGTTCTCGACGGTCCGAGGTTGCTGCACTGATCCCAATACAAAGTGCATCTCTGAATCTCGACCGACTTTCATCACAACTCTGTGATTGATCGTCTTAAATCCATCCATCCGCACCTCAATGCTGTTTGGCTTCCCCGGGGCAACTGAAAACGTCGCCGGCGAGAGAGCCGTTTCACGATCATTCAAGCAGACTGTCGCACCTGCAGGTTCAGTCCTTACGGTGAGTTCTACCGTGTCGGGTATCAATGTCGTGACTGGGGCGTTGACGATTCTTTTCGACTCTCCATTAACCAATACCGTGGTCAGGCTATCTTTGAAGCCGGTGACTGAAAAACGCACAGAATGATTGCCGGACGGTAGTTCCACCAAGAGCGGAGTATTCCCTTCTGACTTCGGTGCATCCCCAATCCAAACTGCAGCACCAGGTGGGTCACTTTTTAGATGAACGATTCGTGATGTTGGAACATTGTCAGCAGCGGCAACCTTAATGGGGACCGAAGCTGCTTTCTGAACAGCCTGTGATTCAGTGGCGATGGCGATCGGTTCAGATACTGCCAAAGGTCGCGAACCTTCATCGCCCATTAACCATCCTGTTCCCCAGACCGCGACCATCGCCAATACGCTTCCGATCGCAACTGCTTTTTGAAGTGGTGTGGGTGTTGAAGCTGTAACCGGCGAGGTAGGCACATCTGCGTCTTGCTCAGTTTGCCGCTTTTCGGCACCAGGGAAACGAGCCGAAGGTGAACACTGAACAGCCGTCGAAGACGACAAAGTAGTGATCTCGTCTGCATCGATTTCCCCTGCCCCCGATAGTGCCGGGCGGTCGTATGTTGGCCTCGCAGTCTGACGCCGCTTTCGCTCGCCACGTACTGGTTGCCTCGTACCGTCAAGCTTTACAGGAGCAGCCGCAAATTGTGATTTGACTGAAGGTTCGGATTCGTTGCGGGGTTGGCTTTCATGGCCGCGAAATTGTCGGCTCAGAATGAACCACGTCGGTATCACTCCATCGTTCCGTTTCCTGTCGTCCGCAACGCCGTTCTCACGGATACTTTTATGCCGAGCCTTTGCTGACTCCGCTCGGCGATCACGTTTCAGTTGCAGGAAGGGATCATAAATCGCTTCAGCAAACGGGTCATACGCCGGTACGTTGACGCTGGCAGTTTCGAATCGATGTGAGTGGCCCATGAGACTTCTGCCTTCAATTTTAGAACTTCCAGGTTCGTTGTTCGTCACGCCCTGAAAGTTCACCTTCGCCGATCGCGGCGTATTGACAACGGCGTCAACTTACGCACCGTGAACGATGACACGCTCCTTCTGGAGCTTCACCAGGGTTCGTTCGATGTTTCGACGAGTGAGTTCGCAGGTTTGTCTGATATTTGCCTGCGTCTCTCGATGAATCTCATCAGGCGTTTTTCCGTACATCACGCCGAACGCCAATTTCCCAAGACTGGATGGATTGATCGCTTCCAGCCCCTTCACGCAACGCCGTTAAGGATATTTCAGGGGGCTTGCTGGAGTTCACGGAATTGCTTTT
>CALDJX010000620.1 GCA_937899075.1 uncultured Planctomyces sp.
ATATTGGGACTCAGGTTTCCTGGCGTATGAAATACTAACTTGCCTCCCCACCCGTTTGGATGATTTGGAGTAAAAATAAATATATTGAAGGCTCCAATACCTGAAGTTCCATAGTTAAGAATCACGCCTCCGTTAGCTGTCTGTACAGCTGCGTTTATCCAAATTGAAACTGACTGACGCGAATTCTTGCTCAAACGGAGATCCGCTATTCCAACTCGCTGATCGAGTCGTGGTGGCGTGTCCTCAAGCACCAGTGGTTGTTCCTCAACACACTCGACACGGCAGCCAGCGTCCAGAAGCTCGTCGAGTTTTACGTCAAAGAATACAACAGCCAACTTCCACACTCGGCATTCAACGGTCAGACTCCGGACGAGATGTACTTTGGCACGGGCGATGACATCCCGAAGCAACTTGAGGCCGCGAAGCTCGCCGCCCGGAAGCTGCGATTGAAGACGAATCGAGAACTCAATTGCCAAGTGTGTGTGCAATCGGCATCTGCGAGCTGACTGAACAAGACAACGCGATCCCAGTGAGTCTGCGAAACTGTGTCACTTCGCCATATAGCCACACTCCAGCGGCCAGACAGATCCTTCGCGACACGCTGACGGAGATTGAAATCAAGAAGCCATTACTCGACCAATAACGATTACCGACTCACATCCGCAGGCGCGAGTACTCGCGCCCAAAAGTCCAGAATGTCTTGGGAATCAGCAGGGCGAGCAACCAACGCCTTCGACCCACTCTGAGATCGGCCCGACCGTGGCGAGGGTCCTCTTCAATAACGTGGCTACGCTGGGCGACTTTCCAGCGGGGTAAAAATATGTTGTACCCCATGATTTTCCACGTTTAGCAAGCGATTTGAACATACCAAGATGGACAGGATTCTGCACCCCTTATTCGCCCTGTTGGCTTCAGTGACGCGCCAGGAACTCGCCCGCCAGGTCGCGTACCTCAAAGAAGAGAACCGGATCCTCCGCGGTCTCGTGCATAGTGCCTTCGACTTACTGGCTTTCGATGCAATAGAGAAACTGATTGCCGCGGAGAAACAGTTGACTTCCAGCCAGGGCCGGCGACGCATCAAAACGGTCGTTGAGCTTGTTGGTCGCCAGAACTTCAAACTGATCAGACTGTTTCACAACGACAGTCGTGCCATCGCGTCCGGTAAAGTAAATGCGACCACCGGCCGCAATCGGAGAGGCGTAGATGTTCGAAACACCGGGCAGTCGCGTGCGGTCGATGACGGTTTCGCCCGTGCTGGAATTCACGACGGTGAGAATCCCCTGATTGGATTGTGTGAAATAGAGTCGGCCATCGTCGAGTACCGGCGATGGGACGTACGGAGTCCCCTTGTCGCGCGACCAAACGACGGCTTCTGTCTCCTTGAGATCACCCGTAGCCGACAGTCGCAAGGCCAGCAGTGCGTGACCTTCGTAGCCGCTCATGCAATAGACGATGTCATCCTGCACGACGGGACAGGGAGTGACATTGCCCGTGAGGCCGGAGCAGTACCAAATGATCTCGCCGGTTTCCAGATCGTAACTACGAATTTGGTTTGACGCCACAGTAATGACCTGAGTTCGGCCACTATGCTGGATCACACGCGGTGTGGCCCAGGCGTTCCCTTCATCACGTTGATGTTCCCAAATGGTCTCACCGGTTTTGGCATCCAGAACATGAATGGTTGATTGTCGGGAGTGGTCACGTATCAGCACAAGTTTGCAGTCGTGCACGACTGGTGAGGAGCCCTCGCCCAGGCTGGCGCCTACGTATGCCGGGCCCAAGTTTCGTTCCCACAGCTTATGACCTTGGAGGTCATAACAGAACAGTCCCTGAGATCCGAACCAGCAATACAGCCGCTCCCCGTCGGTGTATGGTGAGGCCGAAGCAAAGCTGGCGTCCCCATGATGCCCCTCATGCGGAATGCCCTGAGTTGCGATTTGTCGCCAGTTTTCTTTGCCTGTCTCCCGATCGAGACTGAGAACGACAAACTGATATTTCGTGTTGGGATGGGTGATGCCAAAGACCCGCTTCGGCTGATCTTCCGGTTTCGGGAGTGTGGGATCGACTTCGCCTGTATTGATTGCCGTGAGGATGAAGACTTGATCCTCCCAGACAATGGGACTGGAGACTCCTATGCCATCGATCGCTACCTTCCAGCGGATGTTCTGGTCCTCGCTCCACTGAAGTGGTGGAGAGGCGGTCTGCGAAACTCCGGTGACATCAGGTCCGCGCCACTGATGCCAGTTACGGGCCGCATCTTCAGGCCGTTGGGCGCTGCAGATTTGTGAACTGCCACCCAGAATGCCCAGGAAGAGACAGCTAAAAATGATATTAATTGATTGTGTCATGAGGGTGACTCGATTGTCTGTGCTGAGTGAAGCGGGACAGAAACTGTTCGACGTGCTACCAAGTTAACGTCCCAGTGCTCGTCGCGAATGAGTCCGTCGGGATGTCCATTCGGTTGAGCAGGCTGACGAACAGGTTGCACAGGGGGGTGTTGTTCCTGTTATCACCCGCGATGTACTGACCATGTTGGAAGCCACCACCGGCCAGGACGATCGGAAGGTTGCGAGGGTCGTGCGAGTTGGCATTCCCCAGGTTGCTGCCAAACAAGACGGACGTGCGGTCCAGCAATCTCCCACCAGCTTCGGATGTTTGGGCCATGCTTAAAAGAAAATCGGCAAAGGACTTCATGATTTCGGTTTCAATGATCTTGAGCTGTTTGATCTTCTCCAGATCTTGTCCATGGTGCGACAGGTTGTGGTGCTCGGCCTGCACCCCATTGATCTTGGGAACCACAAGGTGATCCTGTATCACCATGGTGATGATCCGCGAAGAATCTGTTTTCAGAATGAGCGGAATCAGTGAGAGCAACGTCCGCGCCCGGCCGATCATGTCTGCCGAATCGGCGATGTCTTTCGGTGGGGCCACGTTCACATGCGGCTTGGGACGATCCAGCCAGGCCTCGGACTCAGCCAGGTCCGACTCGGCTGCCCGGATGGCTGCGTAGTATTCCTCCAACTGGTGACGGTCATTTGCACTCGCACGTCGATCGAGCGCCCGGGTTTGCTCCGCTACCCTATCCAGAATGCTGCGTCCATCGGCCAATTGCTGGCGACGGCGTTGTAATTCCTCCGGGCTGCCAGCAAGGAATAACTTCGCAAACAACGCCGAAGGCTTGTCCTCGGCAGGGATCATGACGCCGTTGCTCGTATACGACTGGCTCTTCCGCGTATTGCTGCTGAGGGAAATCGAGGGAAATCGAGTTGCATTCCCAAGCTTCATGGCCGCGTACTGGTCGACCGAGATGGAATTCTTGAACCCGCCAAGTCCGGGGTTGCGTGCCGCGGTGAGCCACGTCATTTCGGTATCATGTGGCTGTTTTCCATTCTGATCGGGATGCGATAACCCAGAGAACAAGGTGAAGTCGTCGCGGTGATTCTTCAACAGGCGGAGGTACTCCGTGCTTTCGTACTCTCCGTCCGGAGTTTTGGGAAACAGGGATGGCGGATGCAATCCGAGCGTCGTACAAATCAGCACCAACTTCTTTGGCGAAGTGGCCACTTCTCGTCCGATCACGGGATTCATCGATTCGAGTAGCGGCAGCGCGATCGCAATTCCGGACGCCTTCAGCGCAGCACGGCGTGAAATGGGAGTATGCATTATTGGTTCCTGAAGATTAGGCTCGCGACCACCTGGTGAATCAGGCTTCGCAGCGGATAGCCATCGTCTCGCATTGCTGTCAAGATTCTCTCGACTTCCTCGCGGTCTGAGAACTCGATTTCCCCACCGGTTGAAAACGCGATCAGCTTGAACAAGACGTTGCGTGCGACCTGCTCTGTTGATGTTTCTTTCAGATGCTGTTTGTAGTCGCGAATGCTGTCGAACTGGAAGCCCTCTGCCGTCACACCAGATGTCTCTACCGGACGCCCCAATTCGTAGTCCTTGTGCAAGAATCTCAGTCCGACGTTGACTTCTCGATTGACGCCTTTGCTGTTCCGATAACGGGCTCGAAAGTTGCCGACCGGATCAAAGCACTCCAGTGCAAATCCGGGGGGATCGATCCGGAGGTGACAAACAGCACACGTTTCAACCGATTGATGTTTTTTCAACGTCTCCCGAATGGTCGTTGCGCCCCGTGTGTCAGGCTCAATCGAACCAACGCCCGGCGGAGGTGGGTTAGGGGGCAACCCAAGCAGATTCGTTAACACGAAATTCCCACGTTTGACGGGAGTTGTAATGGTGCCATTGGCGGTTACCTTTGCAATTGAGGCATGAGCGAGGAATCCGCCGCGTACGCTTGTTGGTTCCAGCGTGACCTTTCGCATTTGCTCGCCTTCGACGCCGTCGATGCCGTAGTGTTCCGCAAGACGGCGATTGAGAAACGTGAAGTCCGAATCGATGAAGTTGCTTACGCTAAGATTCTCGTCGATCAAGTGACCAAAGAACGCGCGCGTCTCCGCCAACATGGCTCGTCGCAATACGTCG
>CALDJX010000621.1 GCA_937899075.1 uncultured Planctomyces sp.
CGTGTCCGGAGCGGCGAACGGCAGATAGTGGTACTCAACGCCCAGTTCCTTCAGGACTTCCTTTTCGTCAAACCGCATTTCGCCGGGCGTTCGCAGATTAATGACTGTCTTAATGCCCTCTTTTCTGGCGATGGCAAAGTCGTCAGCCGATGGCTGGCCGGCCAGATAGATTTTCCCCAGCCGATGAACGTTGTACGTGCTGCCCAGTTCGCAAGCTTCAAGCTTCGGAGGCTTTTTCCCTTTGGGATCTGCTTTGGAATCTTCGGCGCGGGTCAGCGTCGTCACCGAGCAAACAAGTACCAGACAGGCAAAGATTCGTAATTGTGTCTTCATAGCTGGGATCCTGCGAGCAGTTGGCGAGTGTCGAGTGGGGCCTGCGAAAGTGCCGACGGTCGGCTTTCGCGGAGTTCAATCAGGATAGCGAACTGAGTTGCCGAAACACATCATCTGTTGCTTTGCGGCAACTCAGGCAACTGACGGAGTCTCGCGACTGTGGCAAAGAGGAGGTCACTTGATCGTTCAGTTCTCTGAAGAATTGCGGCCAGCCGTCCAGAACGGTGTTTTGCGGTTGAGTATTTCGCCTCGGCGGTACAATGCTTGCTTGGCGGGTCGAGTATCAACAGCTTTACTGTGTATGCAATCGCAGGTTGACGGGGCTCCGTCGGTCTCGCCAAAGACTTAAGACAGCTCTGGAGATTCCATGTTGGATAACGTCCGCATCGAGCAACTGATCTCTCAATGGGAAGAGTTGTTATCGCAGGGGCAGTACATCCCGCCCGAAGAACTTTGCATGAGCTGCCCGGAACTTCTGGACGAGGTGCAGAAGCGGATAGACGAACTCGAACCGCGAGCCGGCGAGGAAACGGCGGCAGCCGACGTCGGTGGCATGGCGACGGTCGTCGAGCCGGAAGGTCCGAGGAATTCCGACGCTGGAGCGCTCGTCCTTCAACAGGCCTACCGCAAGCTACGATTTCACGCGCGAGGTGGACTCGGCGAAATCTACATCGCTGACGATGAAGAATTGCAGCGTGACGTCGTGCTGAAGTTCATTCGGCCGAAGCATCGAGACCGCCGCGACTGCCGCGAGCAGTTCCAACTCGAAGCCGAAGTGACGGCACGGCTGGATCATCCAGGCGTTGTGCCGGTATACGGATTTGGAAGAACGCCGGACGGACGACTTTGCTATGCCATGCGTTTCATTCAGGGAGAAACGCTCGAAGAACGCATTGCAAAAGTTCACAACGCAGACGAACTCACAAAGCCAGGATCTAAGAAATCACGGTCGCTGTTTGGAATGTCCAGGTCCGTCGAGTTTCGCGGTCTTCTGAATCGCCTGGTGACGGTCTGCCAGACAATTGCTTACGCGCACAACCGAGGCATCCTGCACCGCGACCTCAAGCCTGAAAATATCATGCTTGGCAAGTATGGCGACACGCTGGTTGTCGACTGGGGCCTGGCGATGCCGATTGATCGGGACGAGTCCGCACGAGCCAGCGGCGAGCAGACACTCATGCCGACCAGCGGTTCAGGAACAAGTTCGGGAGGTACCAGCGGTGGCCCGGTCGGAACACCGGCTTACATGCCTCCCGAGCAGGCGGCGTGAATTCCTAATCTCACGCCAGCGTGCGACATCTTTTCGCTCGGAGCCACGCTCTACAAACTGCTGGTCGGCCAGGCTCCGTACACTGGGGATTCGGCTCGCGATACGCTGACGCGTGCGCGATATGGAAGTTTCACAGCGCCACGAGAAGTCAAAAGCGACGTGCCGGTCGGACTCGATGCAATCTGCCGAAAGGCGATGGCGATTGATCCGGCATCGAGATATCTGACCGCCAGTGAAATAGCCGACGACATCGAACGCTGGCTCGCCGACGAACCAATCAAGGCGCGAAAGGAAACTCGTCTCGAATGCTGCGGCCGCTGGATCCGACATCATCGCGAATGGACGATGGCAATTGTGCTTACGCTCGCGGTCATCTCGACTGTCGTCTCATTAGCCGCCGTCGGTCAGGGGCGACTGGCCGGGCGAGAGCACGAAGCTCGACTGGTTGCACAGAACGCTCATGCCGAAAGTCTGCAACTGACCGCTCAGTTTGTGGCGAGAGCCGTCGGTAAGGATCTTCAATCTCGCTGGCTGATTCTGCAAAAGGCGGCGAGTGACCCGGCGTTCGTTAAGATGGTTGAACGGGCCACAGCGAACGGCACGATTCCGCCTGAGGGCGATCCGGAAGTGCAGCTCTGGTTGAGCGAGCACCGCGCTGTTTATTCTGAAGAAGGTGGGCCAGCCATCGCCACAAGCTGGTTCGTTACGATGGCCGACGGCATTCAGCTGGGACGTGCTCCACGCGGGCCGTC
>CALDJX010000622.1 GCA_937899075.1 uncultured Planctomyces sp.
CGCGAAGTTTCGCAAAGGGCTTAAATCAAGTTCTTTGCGAATCTCCGCGGCTTAGCGTCTTTGCGTCAGACGAGACTCTCTGCCGATTTCCAACCCTCTATTTCTGGAACAGATTCCTTAGTGGACGAACAGGAAATACTTTGAATTCATCAGTCCCCACAGCAGGTCTTCGTAACCTTCCTGCGGAGTCGTGGATTCTTTCACGTAGTCGATACTGGTTTGCAGTTCGGCGTCGCTGGGCGGTCGGCAGAGGGCTGCCTGGTAGAGTTCCCGCACGATTTCTTCCGGCGACTTTTTCTCACCGATTTGCTTTGCGATGCGGCCGTTCTTGTCAGCGAGTTTGGTGGTCAGCGTGTCACCGTTGAGTGTGTGCAGAGCCTGAACGAGATTTTCGTCGGGCGAGCGTTCACATTCACAGACGCTGGCTCGGCGAGGCTTGGCGAAAGTGTTCAGGAAGTAGTTGGGGTATTCGGCATCGGGCAGTTCTGTCGCTCGTGTTCCCGCCGGCAGGTTTTTGAACTTGGTCGGCGAGCCAGTGACCTGATCGATCGCGTCGAGCAACGGTTCGGCCGGCAGTCGCTTGACGTGGAAGTGGCTGTAGAATCGCTGGTCGAGAATGTTCTGTTCGGTCGGTTGGGAATCGAGCTGGTAGAGCCGCGAAGTCAGGATGACACGGATCAGCTGTTTCAGGTCGAAATTACTTTCGGCAAAGTGATTGGCAAGAGCGTCCATCAGCTCGGGGTTTGTCGGCGGATTGGTCGAGCGAAGGTCGTCGACCGGTTCAACGAGACCTCGTCCGAGCAGGTAGCTCATGTATCGATTGACCGTGCTCCTGGCGAAGTAGCTGTTGTCTTTGGCGGTCAGCCAGTCGGCGAGCGCGATGCGGCGGTCGAGCGGGTGATCGGTTGGTTCACCTTCGAGCGGCGTTGGCTCCATGCGTTTGCGAGTGCGCGGGTTGGATGCTTCGCCGGAAGTCTTGACGATGACGACCGACTCGTTGCCGAAGAGGCCGAATTCTTCGCTGCGTTTCGTACCGACTCGCGAGAAGAACGCCGAGAACGCGTAGTAGTCATCCTGTCCGTATTTTTCAAAAGGATGGTGATGACACTTCGCACATTCCAGGCGGACGCCCAGGAACAGTTGGGCTGTCGATTCGGTGAGTTCGGTCGTGTTTGCAAAGATGCGGAAGTAGTTGGCCGGGCCGTTCGAGTACGTCGAGCCTTTGGCCGTGACCAGTTCCCGCACGATTTTGTCGAACGTCCGGTTGGTGCGGAACGCTTCTTTCATCCAGTTGTGCATTGACCACATCGCCTGTTCCTGGCCGCCGCCGTTGCTGGTGTTTCGGATCAGGTCGGACCATTTGAGCGTCCACCATGCGGCGTAGTTGTCGTTGTGGATGTCGCGGAGCGGGTCGCCGGTCAGGCCGAGCAACTCGTCGATCAACTGCTCACGTTTGTCGGCGTTGGTCTGAGCGTGGAAGGCCGCGGTCTGTGCGATCGTGGGGAGTGTGCCTGTGGCGTCGAGAAATGCTCGGCGGACGAAAGTTGCGTCGTCGCAGAGCGGCGAGGGTTCGATGCCGAGTTCGCGGAATTTCTTTTCGGCCAGTTCGTCGACGAAGTTGTTGTTCTGCCAGCCGGCGAGTTCGACAGCGTCTTCATACGGAACGATGAACAGGGCGATGCCGGCCTGGCCTTCAAAACGGACCATCACCGGGGCCTGTCCTTTGCCGTGCGTTCTGACGAAACCGGTGCCGGAGACGTCGAGCATGGCTTCGTCCATTGAGTCGAAGAGTGCCAGGGCGGTGACGTCGCGGATGGTTCCGTCGGCGTAAGTTGCTTCGACTCGGAGCTGTTGTGAAAGGCCGAGCTTACCAACTCGTTGTTTCGGGAAGACGGAAAGTGCGGTGACGGTTGCTGGCAGTTTTGTCGGAGCCGGAGCGCCGTTCTTTAACCAGGCGACAAGCGTTTGATGCTCGACCGACTTCGGAGCCAGTCGTTTGCCGCCTCCGTGGGGGACGGTCATGGTCGGCTTCAGCAGGAAGAGGCTCTGTTCGGGGGTGACCATGTTGACTCGGCGCTGATGCCGGTCTCGAATGATGGACTCCCGGTCGTCGCCTGGATCGAATCCAAAAACGGACAGCTTGAAACCGCCCTGTCCGTGCTGGGTGGCATGGCAGGCTCCCATGTTGCAGCCGGCTTTGGTGATAATCGGCGCGATGTCGCGGATGAATTCCGTGGAGGGGTGCTCGTCAATGCCCGATACCGTGACGCTTTTTTCGAGAGTCTTGTCGCCAACCTTGACCGTCAGTCTTGTCTCGCCATTGGCGAGTGCGAGCAACTGGCCATCCTTGTTGACCGAAGCGACCGACGGATCGGCTATGTTGAAAGTTGCCTTGGTGGTGAGGTCGGCTGACGTTTCGGATTGCTGCCCGGCTGCGTCTGTCTGAGTGACCACGAGCTGGACTCGTTCAAAGTTTCCGTTGAGTTCGATCTTTGCGGGCGAGACGGCGAACGGTTCTCCGCCGATTGCGGCAGCCAGGTTCAGAGAAAAAACGATGGCCAGGGAACACGCCAGATTGCGGAACGAGGGTTTCACTGGAAACTCCTGACGTTTTGGTGAGCCGTGCGATGACGGAGGGGGTGGGAGATGCGAGCGACGCATCAGCAAACATTATTGCGAAATGCTGGCCGTTTCGCCAACAGAGTGTTTGGAGCGGTCGACTGCCAGCCAGTTGTCAGGTTGTGGCTCGTTCTGGAAATGGCGTTGCTTAGGTGCGTCCGTTCGGAGAATGTTCATCGTCAGTGAAGCTTGTCTGACCTCTTTCAGAACAACGAGTTTCAGAACAACGGGTGGGAGTTGTGTGATGATTCAGTTGCGACAGTGGCCTCCCAGGAACTCGACTCTGTGGCGAATTTCGGCAGCGTTCTGGTTGTTGAATGCGGCGTTCAACGGTGTGACAGCGTGTGTCTCGACGACCCCGTCGGTCTATCTGGCGTTGGGCGGGATTAACATTTTTCTGGCAGTCCTTTCGTACTTCGTCAGTGAGCAGTATCGACGAACTGAGTCGTTGCCGAGGGCTTCTGGCGGCGCAGGAAAAATGCCAGCGTCGAATTCGCAGGCATCTGAACTGAACGTCGATTGAGCATGTTTAACCTGGGATTTGCACTAAATGCAGTACGAAGTGGAGCAGAAATTTCGGCTCGGCGAACAGGCCGAGTCAATCGTCGCCCGGTTGCTCGAATTTGGAGCCACGGAGATTGGCGAAGTTCAGCAGGCCGATCACTACTTCAATCATCCGGTCCGGGATTTTGCGACGACCGATGAGGCGCTGCGGATCCGGTCGGTCGGCGAACAGAACTGGCTGACCTGGAAAGGGCCGAAGATCGGTCAGAAAACAAAGACTCGCCGCGAAATTGAACCCGCGCTTGGTGATGGGGCGAAAACCGCGGAGGAGATCGCCGAGGTGGTGACGATTCTGGGATTTCGCTCGGTCGCTGTTGTTCGGAAAGTTAGAAAACAGTTCGAACTCGAAAGGAATGGTCGGCGGTTTGAGTTCGCGGTGGACTCGGTTGAGCAGGTCGGGGAGTTTCTGGAAGTCGAGCTTCTGGCCGAAAAGTCTGATCTGGAAGCCGCTCAGGATGCCCTGCGAAGCCTCTGTGCTGAGATCGGCCTGGAAGATTCGTCGATCGAGCGGAAGTCGTA
>CALDJX010000623.1 GCA_937899075.1 uncultured Planctomyces sp.
CTGGACGCGGTATTCCTGCAGCCTTCCCAGGAAATTCGGCACGACGACATAGCTCGGCATGTCCTTCGCAATTTCCGAACGCCGTTGAGTCAGATACTCGACGACCGACCCGATCGAGGGCCAGTCTTTCCGAGTCACGTTGAAGCCGCCGCCGATCGGTAGATGCCAGCGATGGCCCGTCTGAATGTAGTGCCCGCCGCCGCTGTGATCGTTGAAGTCGTGGCTCATCGTCCTCACGACCGTCAGCTTGTCGGTAACCTGCGCCGTCTTCGGAAGGTGCTCCGAAATCAGCAGCCCGGGAGTGCGACACGCGATCGGCTTGAACGGACCGCGAATCGCTTCCGTCGCTTCCGGCTTCATATCGAACGTCTCGTGCTGAGCCGGTCCTCCGAACAAAAAGAGGAAGATCACATGCTTCGCACGAGCATTCTGAAACGGCTGCGACGCCTCGGCCGCCAGCAACGCGGGCAGGTTCAACCCGAGCAACCCGGCACCGCCCGCCTGAAGTAGATGACGCCGCGAAACGCCGTCGCAGGTTCGTTGATGGCGTCCCAGAATCCCGAGCATGAAAGCACTCTCCTCAGCCTCAGACCGATCGTCACTTCGAAGTTGTCAGTATATTGGTTTGTTCGAATTGGTGAAGATTGTTGGGCCTGATCGTCCAATCCCTGATCACTGAAAATGCTGCTCCCTCTGAGCCGAAGGCGCAGCAGAAACGGCCTCGCCATGGACGAAGCCGTTTCACAACTGCTCAAATCGAATTGTCGCCGACGAGAACTTAAGTCAGACGCCACGGACTGGCCCGACTCCGTCAAGCATCAGGACATCTGCGGCACTGAAGACACCTCGGAAGTCTTCACCGTCCAAATCCGAACATGCCAGGAGCAGCACCGGCAGGAATCGATATCCGCATTCCTCCATTGAATTCGGAGCTTCCGGAACTCGTGCTGAAGAAGCCAAGGCCATCAGCATCGTTCTTCAGCACTTCCACCTGTAGAGAAATCACCTGATCGCGAGCGTCCCGTCGTTGCTCGATGAGTTTTTCAAGGCTATCGACACGTTTCTGGATTCCGTTGATCTCTTGCTCACGGCCATCCAGGTCCGCTGCAAAGTAGCCTTCCAAAGCGGGCCTGAGCAGTGCCTCTGCGTCATCGCGATCGTATTCTCCCTTCATCTGCTTCAACTTTGTCGTGACATCACGCAGCGTACGCTCGGCCTTACGTCGAGGATCTTCAGGCTCAGTCGACGTTTCTGCGCCGTATCCGATTCCTCCGGGCACGCCGAGCACCTGACCGTACTGGGTGAACTGGACTCCCGTCATTGACATCATTCCCCGATTAACCAGACCGCCGAGGTACTGATCGCCGCCGCTGCGGCCATTCTGCTTCACTGAAAAGCCAAGTCCTTCCACTTCGTTAAGCTGAATCTTCAACTGCAGATCAACGATGCGGCCCTTCGATTCCTTCCGCTTCTCGATCAGTGCTTTCAGTTTGCTGACTCGCTGTCGGATATCGTCAACTTCGGACTCGCGGCGTTTGAGGTCTTCGTCAAAAATCTGGCTGACGATTTCAGACAACGTCGCCAGAGCCTTCTGCCGCGCCTCGTCATCCTTAGCTCGCTTAAATCCACCGACCGCTTCCTCAAGCTTCGCCTCATTCGTCTTGATCTTTTGCGTGGCCTTTCGGCTGAACGTTCCGGTGGAGCTTCGGCTTGGATTGTTTCCGCCGGCCGGCACATTCTGCGTCCCTGGCAACTCGGTTCCCGGAGAGGTTTCGTCGGTCTGGCCACCCGCAAGTCCGCTCTCCCCAGATGATCGATTCGAATTCCGCGTTCGAAACTCAAACGGATTCTTCTCGACCGCCACCTGCCCAGGATTGTTCGACGGAACGGCGTCCTGGGCCTGGCCTGTCGAGACCAGCCACAACCCCGCGACCGTTACGCAGACGCCACATAACCACACGCGAAATATTTGTTGATGTTTCATTCAGAATTTCCTTTTACGGACGTGGGAACAGCAAGTGAATTTTCAACGGCAGCTAAGCGCCGATGAAGATCGTCAATTTCGGCTCCCCACCCGATGGTACCGTCGTGCAGAAAACCACTACCTTCAGAAGTGTGCGATGATTCGAGATTGCGTAACGCAGACTCGACCGCATTTATCTCGTCAACAAAGTTGCGTTCCAGACGCTGTTCGCCAGCAATTTGAGCGAGAATCCCGTCCGCCCCGGCTTCGTCCGCCATCCGCTCGGCAACGTTTGGCTGGTTCTGCCCGGATCCCGTTTGTCCGACGCTCCCGACGCTCCCGACGCTCCCGAAAACGCTCATTGATTTGGTCGTATTTCCGCCGGATCCAGGCATGAGCGCGAACGCTGCCGCCAGCACGCAAACTCCCACGGCGACGGTTGCGCCGAGTGCTCTGCCCCGCTTCCGCATCCAACGTCGTACGTTCGCTCGAATTCGGTGCCGACCCGGTTGTTGCACATTGACCAGTGCTCGCGACAAAGCGGCCTTAACCTGCGCCGCGTCAGAAAATCGTGACCGCGGCTTCTTCTCCAGCAGTTGATCGATGATGTCGCAAAGCTCGTCGGTGATCTCTGGATTGATCTCCCACACCGGGCGATGAGCTTCGTTGCAAATTCGATTCAGCACGGCCATCGCTCGTTCCGCTCGAAACGGCTGCCGCCCCGTGGCCATGAAGTAGAGCACTGACCCGAGGCTGAACAAATCGGAGCGTTGATCGACCCGGTCGCCATTCGCCTGCTCTGGGGACATGTAATGTGGAGTGCCCGCCAGAATGCCGGTTTGCGTGAGACTGGCATCGTCGGCTGCGCGTGCGAGCCCGAAGTCTGTAATCAAAACTCGTTCGACAGTTTGTTCAAGCAGAATGTTTGACGGCTTGATGTCTCGATGAATCACTCCCTGAGCATGTGCCGCCGACAGGCCCGCCGCCATCTGAATCCCGATCCGCAGGATGTCCGCGACCGGAAGCTGCCCCTCATGCTCCACTCGATTTTGCAACGACTGTCCCGCCACGTAGCGCATCACCAGGAACGGCAGATCGGCGTCCGAATCGACACCATAAATCGGGACGACATGCTCATGCACGACAGCCGCGGCCGCTCTTCCTTCACGAGCGAACCGCTGGCGTGCCAGTCCATTGTGAGCAAGATGCGCGGCCAGGACTTTGATCGCGACTGGGCGATTCAACTCGCCGTCGTGCCCTTTCAGAACGACGCCCATTCCACCAGCACCGACGACCTTTTCAATCTCGTAACGTCCAATCCGCCCGAGCATTTCCGGGTGCGAAGGAGCGGCCAGAAAATCCAGGTTTGGCGCAGCCGGCCTGCCCGCTCCAACCGCCGGCTCGTCGACATCGCTAAGCAGGTCACAGGTCTCGATCCATCGGTCAGTGCTCGCTGCAAGTTCGACCAGCCGATTCTGACAACGCGGACAATCATCGACATGAGCCGACGTATCGCTCAGTTCGTGACTGTCCTCATCGACTAGCAGCAACTGGCGCAGCTTCAAGTCGTCGCATGATTGTGATTCGACCGCTCTCATAATTCTGTCCTGTAGAAATCGCTCGGCCAATCAGGAATGATCTTCAGCCTCGCACTCAAACTGCCGCACCTCGCTCTGAAGTCGAGCCATGACCCGGCTCTTGGCGATGTACACACTGCCGACGCTCATGCCAAGAAGTTCGCTCACTTCCTGAGCCGACCGGGCGTCGATGCTCGTCATCCAGAACGCTTCCCAGGTCGACTCACGCACCGCGGAACGAACAGCCTTCGCAGCGCGATGAAAAACGGCTCGCCGATACTCGACATCAAACAGTGCGGATTCTTCGCCGCTACTATCGGGCAGCGTTTCCAGCCAACGAGCGACCGCGCTGTCTCCCGAACCAATCGGCCGGTGCCTGGGCCTGGTCAGAAAGTTAATCGTCAGGTTGCGGGCGATCCGAAACAGCCAGTCGCGAAACCGCCCGAGACTCCGATCCGGATCCCAGTCTTCCACGGCCTGCGACACCGACAGCATCACTTCCTGAACGACTTCCTGAGCATCTGCATGCTGCAGTCCCCTGCGCCGAGCCAGCCGATAAACCAGCGGCTCATAAATCGCGACAAACTCATCCCACGCCGAAACATCCGACGCATCGGTCAGTCTCAGCAGCAGGCTGTGTCGGGTATC
>CALDJX010000624.1 GCA_937899075.1 uncultured Planctomyces sp.
TTGGCGGCGTGATCACGCCATATCGGGGACGAAATTCGTGAATTCCCGCCCGGACGAACAGAGATTGCCTCAGGAACGATGTCAAACTTTGACGATGGTGCTGATTGTGCGGGAGTCTCCACTCCTTGCGCGTGCTGGCACGGTGTCCCCCACCCTGTCGGAAATCAGTATCCCCTCTCAGTAATGCCCGCGCCACGAGGACGGCCACAAATGTCAGTTCTGCGACCAATCTGGTTGAATCTGGCTATCCTTGCAGCTTTCGGGCTGCAGGTTGACGCTGCATTTGGTCAGGTTTTCAATGGTCTGCAGAAACAGGCAGGGATCAGCCGGTCGGCTGAGGGGCCACACTATTTCACGATTATGGGGCACATTGCCCGTCCAAACTGCTACGAGCTGCCGACCAGTGCTCCGTCTCTGGTGACGTTTGTCGAGTTCGCCGGAAGCCTGACGGAAACGGCCGCCGGGCCGATGAGAATCGTCCGCGATGGCCGCACTATTCAATCCACGTTCTACTCCGACAAGTCCACCCTGCGACTCGTTCCTGGCGACATCATCGTGGTGGACGGCAAGGTCAACCAGGGGCGAATCATCCTTCGCGGCAACCAGAAGGCCACCGATGACGAGGCGACGGAAGTCAGCCTGGCCATCACCGGGCTCCGCGATTATCCCGTCGTTCTGCAGATTCCTGCCGAGCGGGCGACGATTCGCTGGGTGACTCGGCATCTGGGACTTGATCCGGCAGTCGCAAACTACGTCAAGGCGATCACTCAATCACAGTCCGAGCGAATTTTCCCGGACACTCGACTTGCCACCGGAACGGTGCTGACATTCAACCCGGCGTACGTCGACCAGTCGCGACTTCCCGACGACCTGCCCGTCCCGATCAAAGCCGGCCGCCAACCAGCACCGGCTCAACAGGCCGCTGGCCCTACACGCCCGGTCGCTCAACAACCGCTGACCGGTCCACCAAGCAATCAATACGGAGCCGCTCCCGGTCGAGCCCGCGTTCCTACAATCAGCCAACCGCCAGCCAGCCGTAACGCTCAGTCAGAGAATCTTGCGCTGCCGGAAGCCGAGCAGTCCTTCGTTCAGCAACTACTGACCGATCCCGCATCAGTGCCGCTGGACGAACCGACTCCAGAGCTGTCTGGGCGAGCATACGTTCCGCAGCAACCTGCCAGCGTTCAGCCATCAACAGCCGTCACCGACATTCCACGTCGAGCCGCGCAGTCCCTGCCGGCTTCGACACCTGCCCCGGCCAATGAACGCAGCGACGAGCCTCCAGTGAGCATCTTCTCACCGGAAGCGTCGCGACCCTACCAGTCAGAACCGGCCACGCCCGAAACGTTGCAGCCGTTCGGAAGTTCGCGGAACGCGCTCGAAGACTCGCAACCTGAGCCTCAGCCAGCAGCGAGCATTTCGCGAGCTGAAGCCGGCGACGCTGGCAATGATCATGGTGGCTTCTCGCTGGCGATGCAGGCGGCGACTCTTGCGACCTCGACTGCCATCACAAATTCAGCTCAGCCGACCGCGACAAGCAACAACGAAACTCGACCGCCATCCCGACCGACAACCCCGCCGACGCAAACGGCCGGCAGCCCGACCCCCACACCACCATTCACTCCTTTGATGCCAGTTCAGTCGCCATCTGAGTTGCCCACCCTGGCTGATTCAGCGCCGACAAATCTCCCAACGATGGCAACACAGCCGTCATCTGACGGAAGCAAGCTGCTGCCTCCGCCTCCAGGTAACGTGAACTGGCCGATCATCTCCATTTGCGTCGTCGGACTTCTTGGAGCAATCGCGGCGTGCTTCCTGATTTACTCGATCGCTCACGAAAACCCGACACCGCGAGTCGCACAGATCGATACCTCAGGTCGTTACTGGCTGGACCGCATGATCGACAACGATATTCCGATTGAAGAGGAAGCCGTCAACTACCCGCACAACACACAACTGTTTGGCAAGCCGGCTCCGATTCAACGAGTCGACGCCGCACATCGAACGGTTCCGCGGCCGCACTTCTCAGCTCCTGGCGGCAAGTCCGGCGTGCTGAAAGAAAACCCGACGATGCCCGCTGCTCCGGCACCGGACAACTCAGACAAGGTCGACACGCGAATTGTGAGAATCCATTCCGGCGGGCCGTTACGAAAGCAAAGTGCTGCGGCAGTGCCAACTCCGTACTCCGTCGAAACGGAAGCAAAGCGTCGCGATACGGCGTCGGGACTCTCGGAGTTTGCCGCCACGGCAGTCTTCGGAGACACGACCGAGCAGGTCGATCGATCGTCAGTCGCTATCGAAAAGTCGGCGGCTGTTGAAAAGTCGGAGACTGAAGCTTCTGCCGCCCAACCATCAGCGGCATCATCACAGAAGCCCGGCCGACAGTTCCGACTCGACACAGGCCACAAGCCTGACGAAGAAGCCAGCCGGTCAGCCAGCCGTCACGCAGGAAGCCGCCGACCCGTCACCGTGCAGCCATCGCCGATTGTCGTTAAGGGAGCGAACCTGCTGGATCGAATCCTTTCATCAGTCGAGCACGAACAGACGGTTGCTCGCCCGAAAGCTGACGCCTCCATCCGAACCAAACGACAGTCCGACGAACGAGGCCACTCATGACCGCCGCGCTTGAACTTGGCTCATCGTCGATTCGATCTTTGCGACGCGAAGGCGACGTTCTGAAATCACGGACCAGCCGTTGCGTTTACGCAGTGCTACCCGACTCGCCCGCGCACCAGCGTCTGCTTGAACAATGCGGTCTTCAATTCACGACGTGCGAAGAAGGCATCCTGCTGCTTGGCGACGGCGCGTACGAACACGCGGAACTCTTCAAGTCGCCAGTCCTGCCGCTGATGGTCGGTGGTCGAATCCCAAAGGGTAACCCACTCGTCCGGCAGCTCATCAGCTCGCTGGTCGAAGTCATTCTGCCGATCGCCAGCAACCGGAACGAAATCTGTACGCTGACACTGCCTGGCGGAGCGACAATCGATTCATCCCGAGACGCGCGATCAGACCTCGAGTTCTACGTTCGCCTGGTCAAGCTGCAGGGCTACGAACCTAAAATCGTTCCGGCGAGCCAGGCATTGATCCTTGCCGAGCTGGTCGACAACGCTTTCACGGGCGTCGGAATCGTCTTTGGAGCATCCGGCTGCGAAGCCATCCTCGCTCACCGCGGAGATCCCATCTGCTACGCGGCCAGCGATCACGGCGGAGACTGGATCGACCGTCAACTGGCAAAGAAGCTGCACGCCCCGTCGGTTGCCGCGGACGACGATGCCGACAATGCAGCAACAGATCAGAATTTTGCACGCGAGTCGCTGCTGGCAATCACTCGCCGACGGGAACAACTCAAAAGTGCGGCAACGATCTCCGGCGACGACTTCACGAAGCATGTGGAGTTGCTGCTTCAGGAAACGATCTTCGAACTCTGCGACGCGTTCAGCGGCGAACTGATTCGCAGTCGACGTGCCAAAGAGCTGCCCAGCCCACTCCCCATCGTGTGCGGCGGCGGCCTGATTGAAACCCCAGGCTTCGGCTCCATCCTCGCCAGCGTTCTGCAGGCAGCGAACCTGCCGATCCAGACGCAGCGTCCGCGACTGATCACACGAAGTGATCGCAGCATCGCTCGCGGCCTGCTGATCAGCGCCGAACTGGAAGCCACATCCCGACCAGCCAGTCGCGCAGCCTGACGCCCGATTCGCGGCAGCGCGACTTCGCGCCACCAAACTTCCGGCGGCAACGGAAAAACACAACGAGCCCGACCTGATCACCAGGCCGGGCTCTTTTCGTTCGTCTGGCAGTTTGCGTTTTGCATCGTCATGCTGTGCTGTCCGCCGCGACCCGACGAACTGTTTACCGGAACGTCACTTTTGCTGGGGGGGGGAGTACTGGCGGTCAGTCGGCTTCAATCGACGCTATTTTGCCACCGGCTTCAGCCGGTGGTGGATGTACGCTGAACCAACCGCTCAGCCGGCTTCAGCCGGACTTCTCATCACGGATTTATCCATAGGCTGAAGCCATGAAGAAAGCCCGGCTAAAGCCGGCTTAACGATGATGAAAACTTCAATAACCACCAGCTAAAGCTGGTGGCAAAAAAAGTCGCCTGAAGCTTAAGAATCACTTGTTCTTCTCTGAAGAACGTGACGACGAACTGTTTTTTTTACAACCACGAAAAACGCGAAAGGTACGGAAAACTATTTTCGTTTCCGTGCCCTTCCGTGAGTTCCGTGGTTATTGATTCTTTCACAATGATGGCTCGGAAAAATCGAATGATCGACCTTCGCCGCACCCTCTTCATGACGATGCTGCTGCTGAGTCTGGTCTCGCCGTCGCTCGGCGCAGGCAACGGAGTCGTCGACCCGTTAGCTGAAGGCTTGCGGCCATTCCTCGACGCGTTCGGTGGGCAAGCCCCGCAGTTCACCCTCGCAGGAAAACTGACGCTGCCGATCGACGGCAAAGCACAGAGCGTCGAAATTCAACTCGTCCGCTTCGACGATGAGGCCTTCGATCTCGCGCTCACACATCACGACTACGCAATGTCGATCCGCCGCCGAAAAGATACGACGGCCTTTGCACTGCCGCTGCACAAGACAGTGTTTGTCGGGAGTGGCGACGTCAACCTGAACGACTCGCTCAAAGTCAGTGGCATCGCGGCTCGATTGCTGACTCCTGCGAGTCAGGTGGGAGCCTTCGCTCCAATGATCCTGCAGGCCGATGCGGCTGCGGCGTCCTTTGCCCTGACAACACTGGCCGGAGCAAAGTACGAATCGAAATCCCAGCGGTGGACCGCCGGCAACGTCAGCTTCGCCTTCGAATCGGCAGGTGCCATCAACATCCGAACCGGCGACGCAGTGCTTGATCTTTCAGTCACGTCGACCATTCCAGACAAACTCGCTGCTGAATCGTGGTCGGGCCTGACGACCGTCCATCTCGACCGAATCGAACTGGAGCGACAGCTTGTTCGTGGCGTACGTCGGGCCTTTGAAATTCTGGCTCCATCACCGTTGCTGACAAACCCGCCGCAATCGGGCCGCAAGGTTTCTCACGGTGAGTTGCGATGGATCGGCGGTCAGCGAGTGGTTCTGCTGAAAGGAAGCCCCGAAGAAGTCGGACGTGCTCATGGAGAACTCCTGAAAGCCGAAGCCGGACGCTGCATTGACTCAGTGCTTTACACCTTTGGCACGGCTCAAACGATCCGCACCGGCCGCTGGTTCCGCAGCGACCTCGAAGCCGCCTACAAGCGTCTTGCGCCACACATTCCCGAACGCCACAAACGTGAAACGCGAGCGATGGCCGCGGCCCTCGACCTTGATCCCCAGCTTGTTGAAGCACTCAACGTTTTCCCGGAACTGTTTCATTGCTCAGGCTTCGCGGTCTTCGGTAAGGCAACGGCAGACGGCAAGCTCTACCACGGCCGAGTTCTCGACTACATGACCACGATCGGTCTGCAGGATTCGGCGACGACTTTCATCGTCAACGTCGACGGGCAGATCCCGTTCGCAAATGTCGGTTATGCAGGATTCATCGGCAGCGTCAGCGGGATGAACGCCGAAGCGATTTCACTCGGCGAAATGGGCGGACGCGGCGAGGGCCAGTGGGACGGCGTTCCGATGGCCACGCTGATGAGGCGGGCTCTTGAAGAATGTTCCACGCTCGACGAAGTGATGGACCTTTGGAAAAACAGCCCGCGAACTTGCGAGTACTACTACGTCTTCGCCGACGGAAAAACGAATCGCGCCGTCGGAGTCTCGGCACTCCCCGACTCCATCGAGTTCATACATCCCGGACAGACGCATCCTCGGCTTGGAGAAGGCATCGAAGACGCTGTCGTCCTTTCCGCCGGCAGCCGTCTCGAAAAACTGCGGGAACGAGTCACTCAGAAACACGGAATGATCGATGAGGAAATCGGCAAGTGGCTGATGCGCCGCCCGGTCGCGATGTCATCAAACCTGCACAACGTCCTCTTCGTCCCGGCCGACGGAATCCTGTACGTCGCCAACGCCGATCACAAACGCCCCGCGGCCGAGCGACCGTATGTGAAACTCAACCTTCGCGAACTGTTGACGTCGTTCGAGACGACTGAGGCCGCAGACTCTGAATCAGCAGATCGCCCATGAAAGAAGTCGTTCCCGAAAAATTCGCCGTAAGACTTCGGCGATCTGCGTTTGGAATCATGGTGCTTGTCATCGCTGCTTCAAACGCGGCGTCCACAGCGGACGATGCGACTTTAACCGCCGGTTCTGAATTCGCCGCGAAGGACAGTCTCGCTCCAGCCGCAGACAAATCCGAAGACGCGACAAGATGCCTGGAGGGCTTGTGCTGGACTCCCGGCAATTTTCCCGTGACGCTCGAAAAAGCAGCCAATGACCGTGGAGACTGGTTGGTCCGTTTCCCATCGCCAATCAATAGCGGAGACGCCCGCAACGATCTGGTCGCCATCGAGTGGTACCAGGCACGCGATGCCGATCAGAAGTTGATCACCGCTCCGGCCGTAGTCGTCGTCCACGAATCCGGCAGCGGCATGACGGTCGGACGGCTGTTTGCTCGCGGGCTGCAAATGCAGGGTCTGCACGCCTTCATGATTCAACTGCCGCATTACGGCGAGCGTCGAACCGGTAAAAATCGCCCGGACGGCGGCAACCTGATTTCCATGATGAAACAGGCAGTCGCCGATGTCAGGCGTGCTCGCGATGCCGTTGCGGTTCTGCCGTTTGTCGACAAGTCGCGAATCTCTCTGCAGGGAACAAGCCTCGGAGGATTCGTGTCAGCGACCGCCGGATCACTCGACGATGGCTACGACAACGTGTTCCTGATGCTGGCTGGCGGCGAACTCTACGACCTCATCCAGAATGGCAAGAAGGACGCCGCCAAAGTTCGAGAGCGTCTCGAACAGGCAGGACTTAAGGGCGAAGAGCTTCGCCAGTTGACGTTAATTGTCGAACCGACTCGTGTCGCCCACCGGCTCGATCCGGAACGAACATGGCTGTACTCCGGAGTCTTCGACACTGTCGTACCGCCAAAGAATGCTCTGGCCCTGGCGAACGCCGCCAAACTGACGAAACCTCATCACATTCAAATGACAGCCAATCATTACACGGGGATCGTCTACCTGCCGTTCGTGCTGAGCCACATCGCGAAGCACGCCCACCATCCAAAGCCGCCCGCACCGTAGGCCCGAACCAGCGCAGCTCTGTTCCAGCAGCACCTGTCGCGTTCGCGGAGGGAGAACATCGGCCAAAGACGTGAACCACGGATGGGCACGGATTTACGCGGATGGAATGGATGGTTTCACGGAGCATCCCAATCATCTGCTTGAATCCGTGCCCATCCGTGGTTGTCCGTCATCAGGAATTCTGCGTCTGACTGCGACACTTGCCGGAGCAGCGCTGCGCTCGTTCCGGCCTACAAATTCTTAGTCAACTCGCTTGAGCATCAGGAGCCGGAAGTCCATGACCTGAGAGCCGGGGACCTTCGTCGCTTTCAGAGTCAGAGTGCCCTTCCCTTTTTCGAGACGCACGACACCCATCGTCATTTCCTTGAAATCTTTGACATAGGACTCCGCACGCGCGACTCGGTCGTGTTCCGCACCTTTAACCGGCGGATCGTGAGGCTCGACAACCTGCGCGATCAATCGAGTCTCGTTGAACGTCAACTCAAACGTCGAGCCGACGTCAGCTTTCGGGCATGTGTAGTAAACGTCGATGGCGTAGTTACCCGTCGCTCCGACTTCCGCTTCCCAAATGATGCTGTCTTCAACGCTCGTCCAGTTCGTGAAGTATGAGCAGTTCGGAAACTTGTTCGAGCGTTTGATGTTTCCATGAGCCACTCCGTCGCGAGCCGGAATCTGCGTCAACGTGGCATCCGGATGCCCGATCACGAACGGACGATCATCTTTGCCATAGTCGGCTGGCAGACTCTCCTTGTACTCAGCCATCGATTTCTTGAGGCGTGCTGATTCTTCAGGAAACTTTTTCGACACGTCTTTGTACTGACCAGGGTCCGCCTGCATATCATAAAGCTTGCCGCTGGTATCCAGCCGAAACTTATTCGTACGGACGCTGTATTTGCCCTTCCACTGCGAAAAGATCGGTCGTTCCGGAGCCGAATTCTTTCCGGTCAGCAGAACAGGTTGCAGGCTGATTCCATCGAGCGGCTTCTTGCTGGCAACCGGAATGTCAGCGAGGTCGGCGAGCGTCGGCAGCAGATCGATGGCCGCTCCGAGTTGTGTCACAACGTGCCCGCCTGCGATCTTCCCTGGCCAGCGAATCAACATGGGCGATCGAACTCCGCCTTCATCGGTCGACCCCTTGCGGCCCTTCATTCCGCCGTTCCATCGAGTTCCGTTCGGCCCGTTATCGCAGAAGTAGATGACGATCGTGTTGTCGGCAATCGTCAGATCGTCCAGCTTTTTCAGCAGTCGGCCAACGTTCCAGTCGATGTTCTCGCACATCGCCAGCGCCGCTCGAACGTGCTGGATGTCCTCCTTTTTCGGCTCGCGATTGTGCATCTCCAGATCGTTGTCTTTGAACTTCTTCCAGAACCGCTCAGGAACCTGCATCGGCGAATGCGGAGTGTTGTACGGCAGGTACGCAAAGAATGGCTGGTCTTTGTTCTCTTCGACAAACTCCATTGCATGGTCGGTGAAGTCGTCGATGCAGAAGCCCTTGCCCGTGACGATCTGATTGTTGTGTTCGAGCATCGGGTCAAAGTAGTTGCCCCAGTGTCCGGAACAGAATCCGTAGAACTCATCGAACCCGCGAGCGTTCGGGTGATACGGAAACTGCATCCCGTTGTGCCACTTCCCGAACGCGGCCGTCGCATACCCTGCGGCCTTAAACGTCTGAGCGATGGTCATCTCGTCGAGGTCCATCCGCTCCCCGCCGGCCGACGTGCTGTAAACGTTGCTGCGAGGGTGGTAGCGACCGGTCAGAAACTCCGCACGAGTTGGCGAGCAAACCGGGCAGACATAAAACCGATCAAAGCTCGCTCCGTCCCGAGCCAGCGAGTCGATATTCGGCGTGCTGAGATTCCGATTCCCATTGACGCTCAAATCGCCCCAGCCCTGATCGTCGG
>CALDJX010000625.1 GCA_937899075.1 uncultured Planctomyces sp.
CTGGTCGCCGGCCTTCTTGTCCGGGCAGACGGCGTAAACTTCGTGGCCAACCATCTGCAACGCCTGAAACGGCACCATGATTTCGTAGTCTTCGACGAAATCGCCCGTCACGATCAGAATTCTTTTGCTAGCCATCGACGATATTTCCTGGTGAGTGCTCAATTAAAGTTGCCGGTTCCGAAGAGGCGAGCAGGTTAGCAACTCCTTGATCGGCTGGGAATTTAGCGAAACAACACCAGGGAGCGGTCACTCGTCAAGAACTTAGGCCACAGAGGGCACAGAGTTCTCAGAGGATTTTGATCACGAACATCTCTGTGAACTCTGTGTTCTCGGTGGCAAAACTTTTGTGCGTCGGGGCGCGAGCTGGCGAATGGAAGAGTGCGGGTCACCGACCTGCTTGCTCGATTTCGTCGCCGATTTGATAGAGCGGCAGGAAGCGGTAATAGACTTCCAGGCAGAGCGTGCTCAGAGCCGTCGAGAAGACTCGGCCGCCGTACGGGCCCCAGGGAGCTTTGGGATCCCAGCTTCCGGCGGCGTGGCCCGTTGTTCGTTGATCATCCACGAGGTGATCACGCAGGCCGGTGTTCCAGGCTCGCCATTCGGGGCCGCCGTACTGGTACATCGCCAGCGTGCCGTAGTACCAGTAGTAGAGATCTTCTGACTGCCGATTGGGGGGACGGTTCATCAGAAATTCGACCGCTTCGAGGCTTTGCGGATTCGAGCGGTTGAGGCCGAGCATCTGTTTGCAGAACAACGCTTCCGCGGTCATCGACGGCGACGGTGGCAAAGGAGCAAATTCCGGCGGAAGGATTCGGTAAGCAGCCAGTCCTTTGCTCTCGCCGAGGCTGCGGTCGCGCAGAAATTTGATGAGTAGCTGACGAGTTTCGATCGGAACCTGAACGCCTGCGATTTCGGCACTCTTCAGAGCCATCAACTGCCAGCCGAACATGCTCATGTCGCTGCGTTGCCCTTTGAGATATCGCCAGCCGCCGTCGTCTTTGTTCTGAGCATCGACGATGTACGCAATCGCTTTTGTGAGAGGTTCTCTCAGCCGGCGATCGTTGGAGCGGTCAGTCTGCATCCCCAACGCTTCGGCCATGGAGTACGTCGCGATCGCGTGGCAGTACATCTTTGCATAGCGAGTTGCTTTGTCGCCGAAAAAACCATCCGAGTCCTGTTCGCGGACGAGCCAACGCAACGCCCGGTCAACCTGGTCAGCGTACTGGCCTTCTTCGTGCGTGTAGCCTGCTCCGAGAAAAGCCAGTATTGCGAGCCCCGTTACACCGGCGTCGGCCTGCAGACCGGCGTTTAATCGGTCGACTTTTTCTTCGTCAATCCTGATGCGGCCCGATCGTCCGGTGCAGCGATCGCCGGCCGGGCACATTTCCGAGAAGCCATCGGCATCCCAGTATCCGGCCGGATTCTGGTGCAGAGCCAGCCATTGCAGGCTGGTCTCGACGGCTTTTTCGGACGCTTCAGTGCCGCCGTATCGGCGAGCCGTTTCCTCGCGCCGAGCCAGCGATCGCAGCCGGTAGGTCGGCGGGATCTTTGTGGTGACGCTCGGGTCGACTGATTCAAAGTTCGGCCGAATGACGTTCGGCTGTGGAGCGTCGGTCGGGAACGGGCTGGGCAGTCCGCTACGAACGGCGACGACGGGTGATGGCAACGGCGATTCCGTCTGCGGCGTGAGGTCCGGACGGAATCTCTCGATCCCGCCGAGTTCTTCCATTTTCGGAGTCCGCGTTCGCAGTCGGCTGAACTTCGGAGTTGCAGATCCGCCGCTGGCCGAGCCGTTCGTGGAATTCTCGGCAACCGTTCCCGCCGTCTTTTCCTGCAATGTTGAAGGGGCAGGGGCCGTGCGTCTTTTGATTGGTTCGTCAGTGACGCCTCGTTTAAGGAATGCAGTCGGGTCGACGGTTGTGTCGATCTTGGCCAGTTGCCGAGTTGCGTCGAAGTCGGGAGCGATCTTGTCGACGGAACCTCGATTCGGAGTTCGTTCGACGCTGACAGCTTTGAGGCCGCTTTCGCGAACGGTGCGTTTAATCGACGACAGCGATGGAAGGTTGATGTCCGGCCGCGCTTCGGCGGTCGAGTCGTTGACTGTGCGCGGCGCTGCCGATTCGATCTTTCGTCCCGTGTTTCCAAAGTCGCGAGGTTCAGGCCGCGACACTTCCAACTCGGGCAGCGACCTCGCGTCAGGGATCATGATGTCTGGTTGCGTGATCGGCTCCGGGCGTCGTTCCGGGCTTTCCAGCGGTTCGAATTCCAGCGGCGCGTGATCGTTGCGCGAGAGTTGCTGGCTCGGTTTGTTAAGCACCTTTTCCCAGACGGGAGTGTTGCCTGAAGTGTCGGCTTCGATCGGCGTCTCGCCTTCGAGAAGGATCTTCCGGATTTGAAATGGCTCGGGCACGCTGGCCATCACAAGCTGTTCCGGCGGCGAAACCGCGACCGCTCCGAATGCCAGCGACAGGTGCAGCAGCACGGAGCACATAAACGCTTTGCCGGTCGGGTCGCTGTCGCCCCATTTCGTCACCATCATCGTGATGAAGTGAATCGTCGCGAACAGCATCCCGGCGAGCAGCGAGACCCACAACGCCACTTCGACTTCTTCGGTCGTTGAGCCGAAGGTCGAAGCCAGCCACTCGACGAGTTCGATGGCTGCCAGAATCATGGCGTTTCTCGAATCTGGTTCGCGAGTGAAATGTGGCTGATTTTGGCGCGGTGACACGCGGTCAACACGTCCATCACATTCTGATAGGGGTCAGGGCCGGAACCTCGCACAACGACTGACTGATCCGGGTAATTGTCCCGAGCCTGACTGAGACGTTGTTCGAGCGCGGCGATACTCAACTGCTCGTCACTGATCGAAACCTGCCCGTCGGCGTCGACGTTAACAATGATCTCGTCCGGCCGGCTGGTGAGCGGCGGAGCGTCACTGACGGACGGAACCTGCACGTCGAACTGGCGTTCCTGTTCGGTGAACTGAGTTCCGACCATGAAAAAGATGATCAACAGAAAAACGATGTCGATCATCGGCGTCAGATTAAGAGTCGGCTCGCTCGATTGGTCAACGACTTTAAGCGGCATGGCTTCCAGGCTCCCGCCAGAACAGCGGGATACGGCTAGAGATGTGTGAACGTCGAATGGTGCCGGTCACTGAAGTCAGCCCGTTCTACTTCGGATCGGCCTCCGGAACCCCGCGATAGTTACTCTTTAGCGGGGGCACGGTCAAATGCGGCGATCCTCGTTGGCAGCAATCGACCGCACCGAATTCGTAGAAACGGAAGACTGGGTAGACGACGTGACATTTTTCGTTTGCCGGTTCAGCGTTGGAGGGGTCGCTCCGTTTTTTCCGATCGATGAAGAGAGAGTGTCGCTGCTGATTGAGGTTTGTGGACAAAGTGTGCCACTTGCTCTGACTGTGTTTTTTTGCTCTGACAGTGTTTTTCGGACGGGAATCGGTCGGAAGAATCGCACTGGCAGGGTCAGACGCAGAGGTGGGACTCAGGTTGTTTGGGGGTCTGCGGACGTTTCCAAACGGATGGCGGGCAATCGATCGGTCGAAAATCTATGTCGAACAGCAAGAACAAAGAATCTTCGAGCCGTTTTCAAACTGCCAACGCAGCAGTGGGTCTGATGGTACGTCTGTCAGTTGCCTTCGTTCTGGTCGTTTTGTGCGGAATGCTGACCGGCTGTTGCTTCGAGCGGCAGTGGCAGGAAGCGACCCGGTACTCGTATCCCGAACGGGAGCTGGCCGGCTGCTGGGAAGGAACGTGGCAAAGCGACTACAACGGCCATCACGGCGGCTTGCGAGCGATCATCTCGAAGCAGGGCGAAGGCTATTACGACGCGCATTTTCACGCGACGTACGCTGCCGTGATCCCATTCGAATTTGAATTGCCACTCCTCGTCACCGATGACGGAACGGCGTACGCACTGGAAGGCGAGGCCGACCTCGGCTGGCTGGCCGGCGGGCTGTACACCTACAACGGCAGTGCGACTTCGACCGACTTCGTCTCCGCCTACTCCGCCGAAAACAAAGACCACGGCACGTTCACGATGCAGAAAAAAAGCCCGTGCGCCGAATGCAGCGGCAGCGGAACCTGCGGCTCGACTGGTGGAGCATGCGGCGCCTGCGGCAGGTGATTTTCTTTGGGACTGTGAATAATTGGTCGGCGCTACCGTAGGCTGGAACAAGCTCCGCGCTGTTCCGGCAGTATTGCTCGACGGTGATGCCGGAACTGCGCCGAGCTTGTTCCAGCCTACGATTGCAGCCAAATTCTTCGCGCTGCGTTGAACGTTGCGGGGCCTCGGCGTCATGATTCGACGCACCCTGCAAATTCACCAGCGAAGGAGAACTGTCGTGCTGACTTTGATTGACCGTGCTGCCGTTGCGTTGTTCTGTCTGCTGCCTGCCGTGCTGGTTGGCTTGAATGCTTCGTCGTTGTCCGCCGCTGACGATCCCACTCAGATCGATGTGTGGATCGGGACTGGCGGCGGCAAGGTGAGCAAGGGCATTTACCATTGCACGCTGAATCTGACAACGGGGCGGCTTTCCGAGTCGGAACTCGCGGCCGAGATCGATCGTCCGGGCTTCCTGGCCATGCACCCGAACGGCCAGCATCTTTATGCGGCCGGCAGTCTTGATGGCCAGGCAGTTGTCGCGGCCTATGAAATCAAAAAGTCCAAAGGCAAGGCGACGCTCAGCTTTCAGAACGCTGTCGAGATTGGCGACGGCGGTGCGGCTCACGTTTCGATCGACTCAACGGGCCGAACGATTCTGACGGCGCAGTACGGAGCGGGTTCGACCGCGGTCTTCTCGGTCAACAAAGACGGTTCGATCAAAGAGCGAACACAGCTCGTCAAGCACGGAGCTGGTTCAAAGGCCGTCGGCAATCGCCAGGACAAGCCGCACGCTCACTGGACGGGTTTCTCACCTGACGAGCGATTTGCCTTTGTGCCGGACCTCGGCATGGACAAGGTCGTGATCTATGAAGTTGACACAGCGAAGTCGAAAGTCGAGCAGCACGGATTCGGAGTCGTGCCTCCGGGCGGCGGGCCGCGTCACATGAAGTTTCACACGAACGGAAAATGGGTGTACGTGTTGAACGAGCTGGATCTCAGCGTGACCCGTTTCGACTACGACGCCAAAGCCGGAACGATGACATCTCAGGAAACTGTACTGACCGTTCCTAAGGAAGATCTGGCGAAAGAGAAATTCAAAAGCTGTTCAGAAATCCGAGTCCACCCCAGCGGCCGCTTCGTCTACGCCGCCAACCGCGGACACGACACGGTGACAGTTTTCAGCGTCGACCAGTCAACCGGCAAGTTGACTCTTGTCGAAAGAGAAAACGTCCGCGGAGCAACGCCACGAAACGTCAACCTGACACCGGACGGTCGCTGGCTGATCGCCGCCGGTCAGGACTCACACACGCTGGCCGTCTTCGAGGTCAACCAGGAAACCGGCGAGCTAACCTACAACCGCAGCAACGTCTCCTGCCCATCCCCCATCTGCGTGCTGTTTGAGCATGAATAGGAAACGGGAAGCGAAAATGTCAAATTCAGTCAATGGTTCAACCTGGCAGCCGAATTGGAATTCCGTTGCTGAGATTCGCAAGCGCCCAGCGATGTACGTTGGGGATAACGGATTCTGGGGGTTTATTAACTACGTCGTTTGCGCATTTGATTTGTTGTTAGATAACGATGCGTCGTGGATCGAGTTTGAAGTTGTGGATGAGGCTCTGCATTTTCGGTCAGATGCCAGAATCACCGCAGTAATCGATGAGCGGGATGAACTTTGTCCATTTGAAGCTGACACGTTTCCGCGACCTTCGATGCAGCCGCGTAGTCCGGATGGTGCGATCATCGTTGCTCTGTCCTGTGATTTTCATGTGAAACTTTGTGACGGCAAGCATTGGACCGAACTCGTATGCGATCAAGGTAGGCGAGTCACATTTCGGCAAGAACCATCAACGTCGGAGATCGGCGTTGATTTGAAATTTGCCCCGGATTGCAGTTTCTTCAAGATCGTGGATTCGTCACCAGCAGTAGTACATAGCTATTGCCGCAGGACTTCGATTCTGCATGCCGGAATTGCCTTTCGTGTAAAGAATGGGGAAAGAATCACTGAGTACAAATCGGAGAATGGTATTCGTGATTTCTTTACTGCGATTACGACTCCGTACCAGATGACTCACGAGCCAATCCATATCAAGGAAGTAGATGGTGACTTGGCAGTTGAGGTTGTGTTTGTATTTCACAGCTGGAGCGAGAATCAGGTCTGGTCATTTGCGAATAAGGGGCGAGTCCCTGACGGTGGGACTCACGAAGCTGGACTGCTCGATGCGATTTCCAAGTCATGTACGACTCCGAGAGGATCGGCTGCTGGAATTCTTGCTGTGCTCGCAATTGAATATCCGCATGTGACATACGAGGGGTGCATTAAGGGGCGGATCGGTAACCCTGAATTGCGCGATAGGATTTCGGAAATTGTCCTGGCAGGAATTCAAGAATGGGGACGAGAGAATCCCGAAGAAGTGGAACGATACCAGTCAGTCGAGCGTTTTCAGTTTGCTGATATCTGGTGACGCGTGACTTACGTTGCTTTTTCGTTTTCGATTGTCAGAGCGCGTCTGACTTCGCGGAAGGCTCGCCAGCGGCGGACGGCCAGCCAGCAGGCGAGGGACCAGCTGACGCCCAGCCACCAGCCGGCGACGACGTCGGTTGGATAATGGACTCCCATGTAAACTCGGCTGAAGCTAACGAGGGCTGAGATCGTCAGCGGTGCGACGATGACGAATGTTTTGACCCGACGTCTCGAAGTCAGGTCTGACAGCATCAGGCCGAGCGATAAATAGACGACCGCCGACATCATCGAATGACCGCTCGGAAAGCTGGACGAGTGGACGTGCGAAAGCCACGGCACGATGTCTGGCCGAGGCCTGGCGATCACCGCTTTCAGGATCATGCTGAGTGAGTACCCCGCGACGATCGTGGCAACGACAAAGTGTGCTCGTGCCGGGCGGCGTTCCAGATGCAGGAACGTCGTCACCAGGATCGTGATTGTCGACAGGATTCCGTATCCGCCCAAGGCAGTGAAGTCTCGGGCCAGTTCTTTGAACCAACCCGGCCCGATTGGCTCCGCCAGGTCTTTGGCGTTGCGCAGATTCCGCACGACTGTTTCGTCAAACCGTTGCACAGACGGCGTGCCGAGCTGCGCGGCAAGGATCACGAAGACTGCCAGCCCGGTCAGCATCATGAGCAGGCCGAACACTTCAGTCTTTTTCCACTGAGTTCGGATGATTGCCGAGTCGCTGTTGCTCATGCGTTGTTCCGCGTCAGGCGTTGCCTTGATGTTCGTCGGGATGCCGCACGCGTTTTCGCAAGACTGTTGCAAGCTGGTGGGCTCGAGTGGCGATTTCGTTGACCGATGTCTGGTCGGGCTTTGGTGCGAATCGCAACTCGGCATACTGCGTGTACCAGTCCGCTGCTTCCGTGAGCGGATCGTGCTGATCGGTGGCTTCGTTTGCAAGTTGTTGAGCGTAGCGATCAACGGTTTCGCCCGGCAGTCGCACTCGCCAGACACGTTTCAGGGTAACGTCGAGTTTCTGCCTGGCTGTTTGCAGTTGCTCGATGACCGGAGTTGATGCCGTGTAAGCCGCTCGGTCGACATGCCGGTGCTGTCGCCTGCGTTTGAGCATGATTCCGGAAGTGATCAGAACGACGATCGCGAGTACGGTCAGGCCGATCGGCGACAGGATCAGCGATTTCAGCGTTGCTTGAATTGAGGCAAAGCCACGTTGTTGCCAGCCGGTTCGAATTCGGTGGAATTCGTCGCGCAGGTATTCGTAGAGCTGCGTCGACGACGAGGCGGGCGACTCGTCAGGAATGCCCGAGGCAGGAGTCGAGTCGACTGTTACCCAACCGGTTGTCTCGTCGTAAGCCTCGACCCAGGCGTGAGCGTCCTCGTTGCGAGCGACCCATTCGCCGCTGTACTGATTCTTCTCAGACACGACGAAGCCGACGATGTAGCGACAAGGCACGCCCGCCATGCGCAGCAGGATGGCGGTGCCGGACGCAAAGTATTCACAATGAGCCGGCGGTCGTTCCAGCAGGAACCATTCGAGTGGCTCGCGGGTCGGCTGTTCGGGGGGAGTAACTTTCAGACTGTAAGTGTAGTTTTCTTTGAAGTATCGACTTGTCGCGGCCAGTTTTTCGTCAACGGTTTCGCAGTCTTTGAACAGGGATTCGGCCAGTTCGACGAGTCGCTTATTCTGCTGCGTCCATTCGGGAGGTGTTGCCAGTCGCTGAAGGCTGATCTTCGCGTCGTCAACGAGCGGTGCAGGTTCGGTCGCGGCATCGTTCACTTTCCTGTTCGAGGGTTGCCGAGCGTCACTGACCAGCAGCGTGTAAGGCACTCCGCTTCTGGCCTCGCTTGATCTCATCACGCCGTACGTGTCGACTGTCACGATCCTTGCATCTGCGAACAGCCAGGATGTTCGCAACGGGCCGGCGAAAGTGTCGCCCAGGTCGGCATCTGGCCAGACTTCAAACTTCTGAGTTCCCTGTTTCCTGCTGCGAGCGATCTGGAAACCCTGGCCGTTATGAGTGTCCGACCTGGCAGCACTGGGGACTGAGCCCTGAGGGTATGTTGCGCGGCCATCGATGTTGAACAGCCACTTGCGATTTTCGTAGGTGTCGTACGCTCTGGCTCGGAAGTATCCCGGCTCAACGGAAGAGACGACTCGCAAAGCAGTCTGTTGCGAGTTTCGGTCCTTCTTCAGAGACACCGATCCAATCGCGGCGGATTCTGAAAAGCCGATACTCGAGGGCTCGTTCGATTGCTGAAGGAATCGGTTCACCAGTTGCTCGACATGCCGTTCGTACTTGTGCATCGAAGAGGCCATGAACCAGCCGAGGCTGCCGACAACGGCCAGAACCAGCACCGTGGCGATCGGTCGTCCGCGACGTCGAACTGGCATCACCTTGATGAATCGTCGTGAAGCATCGCAGTAGAGGGCTGACAAAACGGAGAACCCCACGCAGAGTGCCTGAACGTCTCCACGATGGCCGCTTTCTCGTGACACCATCGTTGCACAGACAAGAGCGATGACGCCGATGCCGGGAAAGCTGAACGGCAATCGGTCGTCGCGCCTCTTCAAAAAGAACTGGACGCTTTGCATGGCCAGGACGTACTCCGCCAGAGTAAATCCCATCGACTGGCTCGGGATCAGTTCGTCGTAGCGGGGATCGCTTGGGGAGACCATGTATTTGATCACAAAGATGATCGCCATCAATGCGATGATGTCGTACGTTCGTTGCCGACCCATGTTGAAGCGGCGTCGCGAAACGGTTCCGTACAACGCGACGACGACGACCATCGCTGGGTAGACGATCGTTTTTGAGAGGTATCCGACGGTAAATGCTTCGAGCAGAATCAGCGCGAACGCCAGCCATCGCTGCAGAGGGATTCGTGTTGCAGCGGCGGTGAGCCTGCGCGCATTGCCGAGTAAGCCGCTGCTTCCAGCAGGATGATGACTCGTTTGTGACTGCGGTTGAGGTTGAGGCAGCGGTTTGGCGGTTGAGTCGCTCACAGAGTTTCAATGCCTCCGCTTTGAATTTGCGAAGGTGTCAGGACGACGACTTCACCAAGATCGTCAGGCAGCGGGCTCGATGTTTGTGTGTCGCGGACGATGATCAGTTTCAGCTGGCACCCGGATTCGATGATCGTTCGGGCGAGTTCTTCGCGAGAATCGTCCCAGTCCAGGAACACGCAGATGGCCGTTGTGATTGACGTCAGCTCGTCCGCCACCGCTGGAGTGACTTTTCCGAACGGGTCTTTCTGGCACGGCGCGACCGACGCCAGGATCTCGAGCACGTTGTCAAAGTGCGCGAGCTGTCGTCCGGCTCGAAAAACGTAAAGCTCCGGCCCAGCGGCGAAGATGTCGATCAAGTGTTCGGTCGCGGAAAGCGAATCAGCGATGGAAGCAGACAGGCTGATCGCAGACTCCAGCTCAGGGAACCCTTCCTTCGGCATTCGTCGTTTCGGAATCCAGGTGTCCAGAATCAGCGCGATGCGGCAGTAGTATTCTTCCTGGTACTCACGCACGACCGGTCGAGCGAGCCTCGCCCAGCTTCGGAAATCCAGATGTTTCACCGGCTCGCCTGGGACGTAGTCACGATTGCCGATGTACTCGGGAGATTCGCCGACGTTAGAGCTGAGTGCGACTCCGCCGGGCTGGTATCGCAACCCGACCGGCACATTGATTGACTGCAGGACGTGAAACTGCGGCATCACGATCAACGGCTTGAGTGGAAACTGAGTCGAGCCGCTCCGCATCAGGTTAAACGGAAATGTGCTGTGAGGCCTGAGGTAAGGCAACTTGTAAACGCCGCGCCGCATCGGTCGAAGTTCGAGTGGCAGCACGGCCGACTGCCCAGGGGCAAGTCGAGGGATCGCTGTAAACGCTGACTCAAGCTGGATCGATTTCTGAAGTCCGATAAACCAGAGCATCAGATCGTAAGCGGGTCTCCACGATTCGTTTGTGAGTTCGATTTCAGCGGTGATCAGTTCGCCCGCGGTCACGCGTCCTGGCAGGTCGCCCGTTACTTTAAGTTTCGGGCGGTAGAGCAGGTTTGTCAGCCATACGACCAGATACGTGGAAAACAACACGCAGAAAAGCTGGTAAACCGGGATGTCGACCGTGGCCAGTCCAGCCGATGTGAACAGCACGCTCCAGAACAGGAATCTCCCCCCCGGCGTTAGCTTGTATCGCCAAAGGTATCGAGCGTACCGGACAGTGAACGGCACGTACTTCGGCCGCTGGACCTTGCGCCGTCTTTTTCGTTTGGCTGAATTTGAGGGCTGCGGTTTATCCGTCATCGCGTTGCCCGATTGTTGTTGGCTTCTTAAGCACCCTGCGTCCGAACGGTTTCAGGTTGCCGCCTGAATTAAACTGGAACGCGTACGGTCCTGATCAGGTCTTCGATGATCTCGGCTCGACCGACGCTGCTGTAGCGGCTTTTTGATGTCAGCACGATTCGATGAGGCAGGACATACCGTGCCATCTTCTGAACGTCGTCCGGCGTTGCGTGATCGCGTCCTGCCAGAAACGCAGCGGCCTGAGACGCACGAAACATCATGAGCGAACCGCGCGGGCTGACACCGAGTTTCAGTCGCTCGTCGGCTCGCGATTGCGTGACAAGTTCGACGATGTATTGCCCAACGCTTCGATCAACGTGCACCTGTCGCACGGCGGCCTGCATGGTGACAACCTGCTCGCGACTCAGCACTGGTTTTACTGAATCAATCGGATGGGTGATGGCCTGGTCAAACAGAATGTCGAGTTCGGTTTCGGCGTTTGGGTATCCGAGATTCATGTAAACAAGAAATCGGTCAAGCTGCGCTTCAGGCAGCGGATACGTGCCGTGAAAGTCGACCGGGTTCTGAGTGGCGATGACCACAAACGGGTTCGGCAATTCGTGGCAGACGCCTTCGATCGTTGCCTGAGCTTCGCTCATCGCTTCCAGCAAAGCCGACTGAGTCCGCGGCGACGCTCGATTGATTTCGTCGGCGAGAAGAACGTTGCAGAAGATCGGGCCTTTTCGAAAAGTGAACGACCCGTCAACCGGGTTGTAGATCGACGCTCCCAGAATGTCAGACGGCAGCAGGTCCGGCGTAAACTGAACCCGATTGAAGGCAACGTCCAGTGACCTGGCCAGAGCTTTGGCCAGCGTCGTCTTGCCGACGCCCGGAACGTCGTCCATCAGAACAGAACCGCCCGCCAGGATCGCGGTAATGAGAACTTCGACTGCTTCCTGCTTGCCGCGGATGACTTTAGAGAGGCATGTCGCCAGTTCTTGAAGCTTCTGCTGACTGTTCAGCGGCGATGAAGCCGGTTGGTCGGACGGTGGCTGACTGACAGGTTCGCCGTTCAAGATGGGCTCCGACTTTGATCTACTCGCCATGGCCGGTGGTCGGCCCTTCAGACAATCGTTTCCGTGATCGTTTTGAGGCTCGCAATGTAGTCAGTCAACGTCGGGCTGGCCATACGGGCACGCAGTGTCGGTGCTCCAGTATGCTCGATTCAATATTGTCGAAAGTAACGTCGAGGATCCTTTACCGGCTGTCGAACATTCCAATAAGTCTTTGCTTCGCGATCGAAGCCCAACTGCAACGCATTTCTGCCGGTCAGCTTTGTCAGCAGCCCGATCGGCCAGACGACACAGTAGAACACGACGGCCAGCACAACGTTCGAGACAACTAAACCGATCGGAAAGACGGCGGCCATCCAGACGACGTAAACAACTCGAATGAATGCTGGGGAAAGAACTCCCGCGATTCCGACAACGGCTCCTCCTCCTGCGATCAGGCAGGACGTTTCGACCGATGCTCCTTTGCCGTGTGCCAGCCAGGCCACAATCGCAAAGAACACGATCAGAAGCAGTGAGAAGGCTTTCAGTTCCTTCTTCGACGGATTCCAGTTGATATCGACAATGGCCATTATGTGAGCTTTCGAAACGGTTGGTTGACTGATCGTTCCATGGACGGGGGCAGAGTTGAACGGTCAGCGAAGCATTCTCAGTTGCTGATCACCGTTTTGCCATAGAACTTCAGGAGTCGTTGCGCGGCTCGTTCAATTTCGTTGTCGATCTCGGACGTTTCAAGCAGACCGGCGTTGGCGAGTTCTTCCGCAAGTTCTTTCAGCGTGGTTCGATGAATGTTCGGATGAAAGATCAGCATCAGTCGGCGTTCGACGAGGTCGCCGAGTGTCGTGCACCATTCGGTCTGGATGGACCATCGCACGAACCGCAGAGGAATGTCAGTTTCGACCAGCGATTTTTCGCGGTCTCGATTGACGTCTTGATCGCGGTTTCGATTGACGTCGCGATCGACGAGTGAATCGCCGGATAGACGGTCGTTGGGAGAAAACACTTCAGCAAATCGGCTGCCAATCAGCGACCAGACTGCGGTGATCTGGTTAGCTCGCAGGTTGTATTGTTCGGCCAATGCTTCGAGTTGATCGTCCGAAAGAGAATGTTGCCTGCTGTCCGGTACGCCCGGGATCGGTCGGTCTGTTGTTCTGCTCTTGTGAGTCTCGCCGCTGAGTGAGCAGATCCGGTCGCAGACTTCGTCAGCGAGTGAGCGACATGTTGTCAGCTTTCCTCCGACCAGAGTCAGCAGTGGGATATTGTTGAGCGTGGTTTCCTCGATGGAGTGTCCGCGAGGGATGGCTGCTGCTGAGTCGCTCCCGCAGTTGGGTAATGGGCGCACGCCTGCGTGGTGCATGTTGACCAGGTCGGCGGTGAGGTCGACGCCTGGAAATATTTCGGAAACCATCCGCAGCAGGTATTGGATGTCGTCGGGAGTCGCAACTGCCCTGGCTGGATCATCTGAGAACGGCTCGTCGGTGGTGCCGATGAGCACTCCTCCGGCGCACGGAAGAATGAAGATCAATCGGCCGTCGTCGGCCTCGGCATAGATTCCGTTGTTGCCCACGGCTTCGATCAGCGGTGGGTGGGATGTGAAAAGGTGGCTGCCTTTCGTGCCGGCGAAGAGCTTCTTATCGCGAAGCCCCAGTGCTTCCAGTGTGCGGTCGCCCCATGCTCCCGTAGCGTTGACGATGACTGACGGGCTGATGGTTCCAGGCAACGAAACCTGGCTGGCCGACTCGTCGGTTTCGACGGGGATAATTGAGATGACCGCTGACGATTCAGAGGCGACAGCTTTGTGATAGGGCAGCACTTCGAACATCGTCCCTGCGGCGGCGGCAGCGGCTCGGCGAGCGTCTTCGAGCATGGCCAGGACAAACCGCTCGGGGAATTCGATCTGAGCATCCGAGTAGGAGCACAGCCAGCGAAAGCGGTCATTTGGTTTCGTCTTATTCGGCGAGCTCCTGGTCGGTGGCGTTGGGTGCTGACTGTCGTTGCTCACTCGCTGGATCTCATGTGGTGGCAGCGAGTCTGAACTGGCAAGGCGGTCGTACATCGCCAGGCCGGCTTTGATGGCGAACAGACCTCGAGGACCGCGGCCGAACTTCAGCAGATGCTTGCCGATCGGCGTCCGTGCGAGTCCGGAGAAACGAACGAAGCCAGACCAGAGTCCACCGAAGCGATGCGCGACGGGTATCGTCAGTCTGAGCGGCTTGACGAAGTGGGGGGCGAGGTTGAGAAGCCGCTCCCGCTCGATCAGTGACTCGTGAACCAGCGCCGTGTCTCGATATTCGAGGTAACGCAATCCGCCGTGAATCAGTCGCGAAGAGCGGGACGTTGCTCCGCCGGCCACATCGCCCGTGTCGACAATGCAAACGGAGATTCCGTTGATGGCCAGGTCGCGAGCGACGGCGGCTCCGTTGATTCCTGCCCCCAGAATCAGGACTGGCTTCACGAAAGTGGCCTCAGTCTTTCCGGGTTATGGTCGGGAACGGTCGAGCTGCGTAGTGTCGCGAACGTCAGAAGGCTGTCTCTGCCAGAATAATTTCTCGATTACAGGCTCGATATGCCCGGCAGTTGTGGTCCGGCCGGGCCAGCAGGTTTCTTCGGAGCTGGCGGCTGACGTTTCGTCGCGGATGGCGACGGAACATACCGCTCGGTGGTGCTCGAAAGGGCTTTCATGGACGACGATGGTCCGAACGCCTCGAACACCTGGCCGGAGCCGCTGCTCTGCCATTTGAGGATGATGCCGCGTTCGACGTCGAACTGAACACTCCCGAACCGCGAATGGTGAATCAGCTCGCCTTTGATACGCGGGTCATGTTCGATGGTCAGTGGGTAAATTCGAAAGTCGATACTCGCAATTCCGTCTTTGATTTCTTTCAGCGTGTAGGTCCGCCGAATCTTCACGCGTTTCTTCAGCGGGTTGCGAAGCTTGCCGTCGACGGACACGTCGATCATGTAATTGTCGGTCCAGGCTTCGCCGATGGCGATGGCGTCTTCCGGAAACGCGATCAGGAAGTTCTGCTTCTGCTGTTCGCTGGTTTCTGTCTTTTCGTGACTTTGGGCATTCAGCGGCAGCAGTTGTTCAACTTTGCCGTTGGCCGCGTATCGAATCCGAAGCGATGGTTTCCCGATGGTCTCTTCAACTTTCTTGAAATCCTTCGGGGCAGAGCCTTTGTTGGCCGAGTCGTAAGTGACGGGACGGTCGTTGTCGTTGCGAACTTCCATCTGAACGCGGTCAATGATGGGCTCAACGACTGCTGATCCGTTTTCGTCGACCGAGACGACTCGGAAGTGCTTGTTGGTTCTTCGGTTTTCCTGCGTCGATTGAGTTTGCTCGCGAGCCATCAAGGTCATCTCGGACCGTGAGTCCTCTTCGTAATGGACGTACTGACCCTTCTTGAACTGATACCTCAGCAGAATGCCTTCCGGCGCGGCTTCTGGTTCGGCGTCAGGCATTTCGTTGCTTTTGACCTGGTCAGCAATCTTCTCTGTTTCGGACGGCCTGGCTTTGGCCGCGACGCTGTCGTCTGCGGCGAGTGCCGAACTGTCTGTCAGTACTCCGAGGAAAACAGAGGTGACGACGGCCATTGCGAGCAGGGGTGTCTTCATGTGAAAAGTAATCATCGAGCGTCCGTGCTGAATGAGAGTTGCGGTTTGTATCTGGTCGAAGTGCTAACGGGGCGTTGAGTTTCAGTCCTCGAACACAGGCACGCCCCGAGGTTCGGCTGTGTTGTTGTCCGTGTGGTCGAAGCTGGCGTCGGTGGTCGTTTCCGGACCGAAAATCCGGACCGGGACGACGAGCTGATCGAATTCGTCGTCGTCGGTTTTGATCAGAATGACTGCGTTGTGAGTTCCCGGCGGCACTGCTCCGACGGCCACGTTAAGACGCCCGACGACCCCTTCTTCACGTTCTTTGTTTGTGAGGATTGAAGGATCAAGAACGTTGACCTGAAGCAGTTTGGACTGGGTGGTGGCTTCAAGGATTCGCAGGCGCTTCGATCGGAAGTCTGTCACGTCGACAGGTCGCTCAGTGACCTGACTGTTGGGCTGATGAAAAATCATCGCCTTCGGCGTCACGACAACTGACTGCTCAGGCAGCGTGATGTGGAAAATCAGATCGGCTTTGTACTCGACGGTGGGATCGTCAACCGGTCCGTAGATTGCCTGGCAGGTGTACTGTTTGTTGCCCGCGGACTGGCTGGCTGTCTGAATCCACAGCCTGAAGTAGCCGTCTTCTCCGGG
>CALDJX010000626.1 GCA_937899075.1 uncultured Planctomyces sp.
GGGGTGGCGCTTCGCTTACCCCAGGCTACTGGATCAAACGCCTCCGGCGTAAACAGTCCGGTCGGCGTAATGCCGCTCGCAGGCCGCATTGTGAAACTTCTGCAGCGTGAGATCAGCCTTCGACGGATTCGAGCAACTGGTCCAACGCGCGGCGGGCGTTTGGATTCAACTGCTCGGCACGTTCCAGTTCGGTCTTTAATTCGTCGGCGCGGCCGAGACGGTCTAGCGTGCCGAGAAACAGAACTCGCGAATTCCAGTCACGCGGTTTTTTATTGATCGCCACTTTGAGATCAGCATAGGCCTGATCGAGCTGGCCGGCTTCGTACATCGCGAGGCCGCGTTTGTAATAGCCGATCGAATGCTGCGGCGAGACGGCGATGAAGCGCGAGAATGTTTCCGCGGCGGCCAGGTAGTCCTGGTTTTCGAGCTGTCGCTGACCAATCTGGTAGTAGACACCGGACTCGAGCGTGCTCTTGGAAACGCCGGCCGTCACGAGCATTCCGAAAACGAGCGAGAACGCGAATAGCGCGAGCGGTCGCGTCGTTGCACCGGTCGGCTGAATCGAAAGCTGCTCACGTCGACGGCGGAAGATTTCTCGAACGCCGACCGTGATCGGGATCAAAACGGCAGTCAGTGCGATGGCCGTCGCAGGAACGATCCAAAGTTTGTTCACGTTTTCGTGAAGGATGCTGATGGCTCCGAGTGTTGCAGCAACCGACAGAACGGCTCCGCTGATGATGGCGCCGTCTGTTCTGAGTTTCGTCAGGTGGTAAGCAAGGACCGGACGTTCTGTTGTTGATACGGATTCTGGCTGCGCGTTGTTTTCCTGGGTCATGTGAGAGCCTTGCGTTGAGTTGAGAGGAAGCTGCCCGTGTGATTTGGGACGCGGCGTGTGAGACGCCGCTCGGGCCATGCTAACCACACCTTCTGGAGGTGTTTCCAACGAAGTACCGAAACCACCCGTTTTGGGGTGTCAGTTGAATCCGACGCTTACGGATTGGTCGCGAACTCGGTTTTGTCCGCGGAGAGATTTATATTCGCTCACTTCGGTGAGCGGTGGGCGTCAGCCCACTGGCCTCCATTGAGGGCTACCACTGCCGACGGACTAACGTCCGCCGCTCGCCTTGCCTGGCGAGTGGATCGCAGAGAGTGGCTACGAACCGGAGACCTGAATCTTGCGCGGCTGCGACTTCGGCGTGTGTGGAAGGAAGACTTCCAGAACGCCGTTTGTCAGCTTGGCCGAGATTCGATCGTGGTCGACGTTGTCGCTCAGGATGAAGGAGCGAAGGTAGTCGCCTTCGTGATATTCCTGATGGACGAGCCGTGCACCTTCCGGCGCAACCTGCGGTACTCGGCCGAACAATGTCAGTCGATTGTTCTGAACCTGCAGTTCGAGAGTGTCGAGTGAAACGCCGGGCAAGTCTGCACGCAGAATCAGCCCGTCGTCGGTTTCGTGGATGTCGATTGGCGGCGTGAAGACGTACCGCTCGACCGGCGGAGTGGAGCGTTCGCGGCTGGACCGTTGCTTGCTGCCATCAGTGGACTCGGGGTTGGCTCGCGATAATTCGTTGCTCATATCAGGATCCCCCTTTAACCCCCGGTGACCGGAATCTGACGTGGAGCTTCGTCCTGCGCTTTGGGCAGCACGATCTGAAGAATGCCATTCGTCAGGTCAGCCTTCAGGCCGTCTTCGGAAACACGCTCGGGCAAAGAGACAGATCGTTGCCAGCTTCCGTGAGGTCGTTCCTGCCGCCGATACCGGTTTTCATCGGCCCCTTCATCGAGCTTTCTGCCGCCGCGAATCGTCAGCACGCCGTCGGCAATGGCGAGATCCAGATCCTCAGTCGTCACACCGGCAATTTCAGCCGTAATCAGGTAGTGATCGTCGAGATCGTACAGGTTGATCGGCGGGTGCTGGCGTCCGAACCGCAATCCCTGGAACGTTTGATTAACGCTCTGCAGGATGCTGTCGACTTCGCGTTCGAGATCGCTGAGCGCGTCGTTCCAGCTATGTCCCCAGCGAAATACGGCCATGATCAAAACACTCTCGAACGAGTTCCCCGGTTGCGATGTCGAGCTTCAGTCCCGACTGCCCTGGACGATGCTCCCCATAGTAACTCCGGGCTGATTCTGCCTTAAGCAAAACACGTACCGAGAGACTTTCAGAGTGGGCCGATGCCTTTCAACGTGCCCGTAACCACTTTCACAACCAATTGATACGTCGTTCCGAGCGACTCCAGCCACGGCGTAAAATCGCTGCCGGATTGGCAATCTGCCAAACAGGCAGCTCCCATCAATTGATCTTCAACGTGGAAGCGGAATCGACAGCCAGCCAGTAGAATCCCGATTCAACCCTCGTCCGCCACTCGCCACCTAACCTGTAGAGCGATGCGAAGCCATGCCCGAACCCAGCACTCGGAATGCCGTTTACGTTGGCAGTTTTGACCCGCCGACGCTTGGCCACCTCGACATCATTCAGCGCGGCTCGCGGCTGTTTGATCGGCTGACGGTCGGAATCGGCATCAACCCGGACAAGAAGCCGTTGTTCAGCCCGGACGAACGAATCGCGCTGGTCGGCGAGATGGTGGCCAACCTTCCGAACGTCGAGATCCGATGCTTCGAGGGTTTGTCGGTGACCTTTGCGAGAGAGATCGATGCCGCGGTGCTTCTGCGAGGCGTCCGCACCGTCAGTGACATCGAACTTGAATTCACGATGGCCCTGACAAACCACTCGCTGGCCCCGGAGTTGGAAACTGTCTTCCTGATGGCCAGTGAAAAGTACTCGCATATCTCCAGCACGCTGATTAAGCAGATCGCGCGCATGGGCAAGGATCTTGCCGACGCCAGACTGCAACGATTCGTCCCGGAATGCGTCGTCGAACCACTGCTCGATCGATACCGAAGCGGCGGCTAAGCTTAACTCACAGCCGCTCGACTCGGCGGTAAATCGCCTGCTGCTCAGGCAGTGCCTTCAGGAATCATCTTGTCGAGCACGCCGTTGACGAACTGTCCTGACTGGACCGAGCCAAATGCCTTGGCGATTTCGATGCACTCATCGAGCACGACGGCGGGAGCGGTGCCCATCATTGTCATCTCGTAAACACCCATGCGGATGATGTTTCGATCGGTGGGCGACATGCGGGACACTCGCCAGTTTTCGGCGACGGCCTGAATCTTCTTGTCGACGTCGTCAATCGTGGAAAGCGTGCCCGTATAGATCTGCCAGGCGAATTCGCGCAGGTCTTCGGTTTCAACCAGATCGTCGAGCATCTCGTGCGCGATGTGCTGATCAATTTCCGGATTAACGTCTCGTTGATAAAGCAGTTGAAGTGCTGCTTCGCGAGCCTGTCGTCGTCGTGCCATTGCGAATCGATTTACTGTTTAGAGAAAGCAGGCTGGAACAAGCGGGGCGCAGTTCCGGCAGCGGTGATTGCCGGAACTGCGCTGCGCTTGTTCCAGCCTACGGTACGAGACGTTAACTCTCAGGCTTCGAGCACGCCTTCGGCCTTCAGTTGCTTGAGCGTTGTCATGACTTCGATGGCCGCCAGCGCGGCTTCGTTGCCCTTGTTGCCGACTTTGCCGCCAGCTCGATCGATCGCCTGCTCCATCGACTGGCAGGTCAAAACTCCGAACGTCACCGGAATGCCGCTCTTCTGACTGGCTTCTCGCAGTCCGGCGGCAACCTGGTGATTGATGTAGTCGTGGTGCGTGGTTTGGCCTTGAATGACCGCTCCCAGGCAGATGACCGCGTCAAACTTTCCAGACTGCGCCAGCTTGTCGGCGATCAGCGGCAGCTCGAACGAACCGGGCACGCGGACGACGGTGATGTTGTCGTCTTTGGCTCCGTGGCGACGCAGCGTGTCGAGCGAACCATCCAGCAGGCGGTTCGTGATCAGGTCGTTAAACCTGGCCACCACGATGGCGACGGATTCGTCGGTCAGGATCAGTTTGCCTTCGATTTCTTTCGGCATGGTCAATCAGTCGTCGCTTTGTCAGTGGAATGTTTGTTTGCGGTGTAGCGGCTCGATGAGCTCTCGAGAATCGTCTCCACGATTATGCGAATGGAGCATCGCCCGCAAAGCTAACTCAGGTTCATCGTGAGCAGAAACTCTTCGTTCGTTTTGCATTTTCGCATTTTGCTGGTTAGGAGCTCCATCGCCTCGACCGGATTCATGTCGTTCAGGACGCGTCGCAGCACCCAGATTCGCTGGAGTTCTTCCTCGTCAAACAGCAGCTCTTCACGACGAGTTCCCGAGCGGTTGATGTCGATCGCCGGCCAGACTCGCTTTTCGACCATGCGGCGATCGAGGTACAGCTCGGTGTTCCCCGTTCCTTTGAACTCTTCGAAAATGACTTCGTCCATCTTCGAGCCGGTATCGACGAGCGCCGTTGCGACGATCGTCAGGCTGCCGCCTTCTTCGACGTTTCGAGCAGCTCCGAAAAATCGCTTCGGATGTTGCAGAGCGTTAGCGTCGACTCCGCCGGTCAGAATCTTGCCCGAGTGTGGGACTTCGGTGTTCCAGGCGCGGGCCAGTCGCGTGATCGAGTCCAGGTAAATGATCACGTCGTCGCCGTACTCGACCATTCGCTTGGCCTTTTCGATGACCATCTCCGAAACCTGGATGTGCCGGCTCGGCGGCTCGTCGAACGTGCTGCTGACGACTTCGCAGTTTGGACCGCGGATTTCGCGTTCCATGTCGGTGACTTCTTCCGGCCGCTCGTCGATGAGCAGGACGATCACGTACGCATCCGGATGATTAAGCATCGTGGCTTTGGCGAGCTGCTTCAGCAGGATCGTCTTACCCGCTTTCGGCGGCGAGACGATCAGGCCTCGTTGCCCCATTCCGATCGGAGCGAGCAGGTCAACGACTCGCGTGCTGAGATCTTTCGTCTCGCCGTTGGCAAGCGTCAGCCGACGGTTGGGATGCAGCGGTGTCAAATCGTCGAACGCAACCTTCGCGGTGACGAGGTTCGGATCCTGGCCGTTGATCGCTTCGACTCGAAGCAGCGCGAAGTAACGCTCGTTTTCTTTCGGTGGCCGAATTTGGCCGGCGACAGTCGCACCCGTCTTCAAGCCGAACCGTCGAATCTGGCTGGGCGAGACGTAAATGTCGTCAGGGCAGGGCAGGTAGTGGTAATCGGGACTTCGCAGGAATCCGAAACCGTCCGGGAGGATCTCAAGAGTCCCTTCACCGAACATCAGACCGTTGATCTTGGTTCGAGCCTTCAGGATCTTGAAGATCAGATCCTGCTTCTTCATCCCGACGACTTCCGTCAGGTTTTCCTGTTCGGCGAGTTCGAGCAGTTCGAGTATCGACATGCGCTGCAACTCGGCGATGTGCAGATCGCCCTGTTTGATTTCTTCGTAACGTCGATCGCCGGGGAAGGCGTCCTTATCGCTTTTTGCCTGTTGGATTTCGGACATGATTTGAGCCATTGCAGCCTAGAGAGGTGTCTGGCTTTTCCGGTCGGACTTGATTGCCCACTGCAACTGGCAGGCGACCGCCCACAAGCCACAAAAGAAACCGAGATCAGCAACACCCCTGCGAGAGAGGGGTCATAAATATAAAAAGGTGCCTGGCTCGGACGAGTCAGACTGACGTCGCGGGCAGCCCGCCGGTGAGTAAATCAAAGGGTGAGTAGTGGAGAAATCAAAGGGTGAGCAGTGATTGAACGGTGAGTTCAGGAAATTCGCTGATCAATAAAAGCAGCAAGTTGTTCGACCGCGTTCTCGAGGCTTCCGGAGTTATCAACGACGAATTCAGAAACGGCTCGTTTTTCGTCCAGAGAAACCTGACTCGATTCCCGACGTTTAAGTTCGTCAGCCGTCCAGCCTCGATTCTCGTTAACTCGCTTCAAACGTGTTTCAAAAGGTGTATCAACAAAGACGATTGTGTCGCACAGATCGTTCCAGCCTGCTTCCAGCATGACCGCCGCGTCCAGAACCACAACTTCCCGATCGTCAGGAATCTTCGCCAATTGTTGTTCGACCTGCCGCCGGATTTCTGGATGTACGATTTTCTCCAGCTTGATCAATGACTGTTTGTGGTGAAGTTCCGAGCCGAACACTTTCTGAGCGAGCGATTTTCGGCAGATTTCAGCTCCGTCAAAAACAGTGTCGCCGAACTCCTGCCGGAGACTGTCTTTGACTGTCCGAAACCCGAGCACGTCGTGCCCGACTCGATCAGCGTCGATCAGGATCGTTTTGAAATGGTTGGAAAGGCCTCTGGAGACCGCGCTCTTTCCGGATCCAATGCCGCCGAGAATGCCGATAACGAGAGTTTTTTTTCGCGTGGACACGCCGGGGAAAAGCTCAGAAGGAAGGCGGGAAACCAGCAATCCATTGCGTGAGGAAACGATGAACGACGGAATCCAATCCGTACGGTGGTGAGTCAGAGCTGGCTCGTTTCGAATGTGCAATCATCGTGCCTGAACGGTCGGCAACTGTCAACCAATCCGGCGGTTGTGGGGCTGTGTTGCATGCTCATTTGGGGGGGCCGTCCAGCATGGGCGGGTCGCGTAGCGACAAGATGTTTCATCCTCAGTAATCAAACGAAATTTCGAGCGACCAACCGTCCTTCGAGAGCTGACGGTAAGGCATCTTGTGCCTGCGGCACCCAACCGCAAGCGGTCGGGCCACCCAAAAAGGACGCCTGAGACTGGCCCGCCAGAGTCGCCAGTTTAACTCAAAACCCGGATTGACCCCGTTTCGAAGATTCTGATATCACCCGCAGCCCGGTCGGACTGACGAGGAATTCTGACGTCCGAGCGGGGTTGTTTGAGCAGCTTGCTGTAGAACAGTTGGCTATCAAACAACGCGGTTTTTCTGCCGATCGGATTGGGAGACTCGATCGACAGGTTTGCGTCAGGGAAGACGCAGAAACAATCCATTTCCGGACACTCTGGCGACTTGCACGCAGCACGATGCTGTGACGCAGATCGTGTCGTGTCCGTTTGGAATAGCTAATCAGGGAGGATTCGCTTGAGCGACCCGACGAATCGACTTCGTGTCCTGTTTGTCGACGACGAGGCCATGATCCGTGAGGTCATGCGCATCGAACTGCCGCGCATGGGGCATGACGTAAGCGTCTGCGAAAGTGGCGAGAAAGCTCTCGAAGTCATTGAAACCGGCTCATTCGACGCCGCAATTGTTGACCTCAGAATGCCCGGCATCGACGGCTGGGCGGTCGTCGACCATCTCAAAAAAGTCTCGCCAGACACTCAAATCATCATTCACACAGCTCATGGAAACCTTGACGAAGCGGTGACCGCGATTCGTCGAGGCGCCAACGATTTTCTGCAGAAGCCCTGCAAACTCGTCGACATCGCCACCGTCCTGCAACGAGTCGCGACCAACCGGACGCTCGCCAACAAGACTCGCGCACTTGAGCAGCGGTTGAAAACCGCCGAAGGCTCAGCCGATCTGGTCGGCGATTCGGCACCGATGCAGCGAGTCAAAAAGCTGATCAGCAAAATCGCGCCGACCGAGTCCAGCGTGCTTGTTCTGGGCGAAACCGGCACGGGTAAAGAACTCGCCGCACGCAGTATTCACGAGCAGAGCAAACGCGCGGACATGCCGTTTGTCGCTGTTAACTGCGGAGCTTTGCCGGAGCAGCTCGTCGAAAGCGAACTCTTCGGGCATCGCAAAGGCGCGTTCACCGGAGCCGACACTCACCGCAAAGGCCTGATCGAAATGGCCAATGGCGGAACGCTGTTTCTGGACGAACTTGGCGAACTCGACAAATCGACGCAGGTTAAACTGCTGCGGTTTCTGGAGTCCGGCGAACTGCGACGCATCGGCGAAAACGAAGCGTTCCACGTCGACGTTCGAATTGTCTGCGCGACAAATCGCCCGTTGCAGGAAATGGTCGACGAAGGCACGTTCCGCGAAGACCTCTACTTCCGGGTCAATACGTTTGAGATTCGACTGCCGACGCTCCGAGACCGCGCGGACGACATCAAACTGCTCGCGAAGCATTTGATCGAACGGTACCGCAGCAAGCACGGCGGCCAGCCAGTGACGCTGAGCAAAGACGCCGTCGAAGCGTTGAAGGCTCACGGCTGGAAAGGCAATGTTCGCGAGCTGGCCAACACGATCGAGTATGCTTTAGCGCTTTGCAGCGGCGACAAGATCATGGCCAGCGACCTGCCGGATTCCATCGGGGCGACCAGCAATTCCTTCTCGACGCCGATCAGCATCGCCAGCGGCTCAGGCGTGTTGTGGAATTCGGGCGAGAACAAAACGCTCCGTGAAATCGAAATGGACCTCATCTACCGAGTCCTCGACAAACACCACGGCGACAAGCCGCGAGCGGCTGCCGAGCTGGGGATCGCTCTGAAAACGCTTTACAACAAGCTCAACCAGTACGAAGCTCGCGGCAACGTTGGCTGAGTGACCGGCAACCGGTTTCCTATCCAGGCAACACTCGAAGTCGGCTTCCCTCATGACCAACGTCAATCAGAACCGAGCTGCGTGGAACCGTCTGGCCGAAACCGGCAGCCAGTTTGCCAACGTCGCCACGGACGAAGAGCTGAAGAATCCGTTGCAGACGCTCGAAACTCGCGGCTGGCTTCCGCTGAGCGTCACCGGTCTGAACGTGCTCTGCCTGGCTGGTGGAGGCGGTTGGCAATCGATCCTTTACGCCGCAGCCGGGGCGAACGTCTCCGTCGTGGACCTCAGCCCGTCGATGCTCGCTCTGGATCAGCGTGAGGCGGAACGACGCAACCTCAAAGTGAACTGCGTTGAAACGTCGATGGACGATCTGTCGGATTTCGACGAAGGATACTTCGACATCGTGCACCAGCCGGTCAGCACGTGCTACGTCTCGGACATCGGCCGCGTTTACCGCGAGATCGCTCGCGTCTCCAAAGACAACGCCCTTTACATCAGCCAGCACAAGCAGCCGACCAGCCTGCAGATCGTCCGCCGCGACCACCACGACAACTACGTGCTCGGCATCCAGTACTACCACGAAGGCGCGCTGCCCGCCACGACCGACGTTTCATACCGAGAGCCCGGCGCCGTCGAGTACATGCACCGCTGGGACCAGCTTGTCGGCGAGCTGTGCCGATCGGGCTTCGTCCTGGAAGACCTGCGAGAACCCTACCGAGGCGACCCTCACGCCCAACCCGGCCACTTCCGCCACCGAGGCCGCTACATCGCCCCCTACGTCCGCCTCAAAGCCCGCCGCCAACCACGAACGGGCGAAACTATCGAACAACCCGCGAGCCCGATCTGGACGCCAAGTACCTGAGTGACCGAAACACCCTCGTCCGCTGACAGTCATTTTGCAGTGTGAGCCTCGACACACACTCCAACCGAATTCTTACACTTCCACACCCTTAGCGAATGGCTAATCAGGACCGCCGGAATCCCGACGGCCCTTCAAAGAATTGTTGTTACGGTTTTTCAAACGTAACATTTCCGTCGGTGTTGCGGAGCTGAATCATCTTGTCATTTGAATCAGTATTAATCCTAGCTCGTTCTCCGTTCTCATCTCTTAAGGCTAAGTATGGCTTTCTCCTGCTGCCGATCTGAAACTGCATTGTTCGTCTCCATGAGGATGAATCTGAATCAGCGTCAGGATCGACAAAGATTTCAGTAGCTGGATCGGGGCCATCTTCGGATGTTGCGGGCTTGAACTGATTCATTTGTATTGCTGCCCCCTTGCTCGCAACCGCAGCAACACCGGCGTCACCTGTCCGCAAGCTGAGAGATGCTGCGTTTCTCCATTCGGGAATGATTCCAAGACGAACGGATCCTCTGCCGTTCGTCCCAGTCATTTCTAACACAGGCTCACCATGGTGCAGTTTCAGAATTGCACGTTGCTCACCAGACTCATCAACAAGAATGAAACTTCGACCTCGGTAGTCGCAGCATGTATACGTAGTTGCTCCCATAAGCCCTGCGACAGTTACCGCAATAAACGAAAACAATACCCCACGCTTGAACCTGCGATTCTGCGTCTCCAGTTTTCTGATTCTTTCTTCGAATTCTACGTTCGACATCGTTGGCCCCTTTGGCATCTGCAGTTGAATAGGTCAGTCGATAGCAATTCGGATAGTACTGCATCGTTACGCACCGATATCGACACAACCTCTGATCTTCCGGCAGTAGATGCCCAATTGTCAATCGTGGCATAGGCGACAAGCAAGTTTCGCGGGTGGCCACTGGTTGCTTGCCAACCGGTGCGGCGCAGCCGCAAGAGGTTTGAAGAGTTGAATATTGCTGACCTCTTGTCACTTCGCGACACAGGTTGCAAGTAACCTGTGCCACCCCGAAATTCATCCTGGCCGCTGTGAAAGTCTGCGGCTGAGCGGTAAGTCTTCGTGACCGATGGGTAGCCGTGGTTGCTCGCCAACCAGTGCGGCGAAGCCGCAAGATGTTTAAGAGTTCTGTAGTGTGCGTCTCGACGCACCAGCTCGAATCGACATAACCTGCCAGTGCGTCAGGACGTACCCTCCTCATGTAATGCGTGACTCAACATGAAACCGAAGGCGTATATCGAAACGACCGTTGTCAGCTATCTGACTGCATGGCCATCGCGTGACGTGGTGATTGCTGGGCGTCAGCAGACAACTCGCGACTGGTGGCAGGATGCGGCAGATCGTTTCGAACTGGTAGCGTCAGGGCTGGTCGTTTATGAAGCCGGTGCCGGCGATTCGGACGCGGCTCGCGCTCGTCTGGCGACTCTTGAATCTGTGACGATGCTCGATGCGACGGAAGAGGCCGCGGAACTTGCTCAGCAATTGATCGACTCCGGAGCTGTTCCACAAAAGGCCGCCGAAGATGCTGGTCACATCGCCATCGCCGTTACGAATGGTGTCGAGTATCTGGTAACATGGAACTGTCGGCACATCGCGAATGCCACGATGCGGTCTCATATCGATCGAGTTTGCCGTGAAGCGGGCTACGAACCGACCGTCATCTGTACCCCTTCAGAACTGATGGGATCTGACGATGAAGACTGAAATAAGTGATCCAATCGTCGACGAAGTCCGAGGCATGCGGAACAAACATGCGGCTCAGTTCAACTATGACATCAAGGAGATTTTCCGAAATGTCAGGGCAGAGCAACTGTCTTCAGGCCGACAGTATGTGCGTTATCCCGCCCGTCCTGCCGGAACGAAAACATCTGAAACGTCACCTGGCTAGCCGGGATTATTCACAAATATTGTAGGGTGGGTGCAGCAAGCCTTGACTCAATGGTGGGTTACGTTCGCCACGGAACTGTATCGAAAATGACACTTTGTTTATTCAAGAGACAGGCTTGCGAAACCCACCTTTACGTAATTTCGGCGAACTTCACCCACCCTACGAATAATCCGGGCTAGTGAACCAGAAGTTGTCGGGTGTGGTCGTTTCCTGTTGCCGCAACACGGATCACGATCCTTACGAGCTGGTGGTTTGGAAACCTCGCTCTTTCATCCATTCCTGCACGGCCGCGTCGCAGGAGTTCTCGCCCTGGGGGTTTGACTGTTCTCTCAGTTCGGCGAGTCGCTGTTTCGTGTAGAGGCCTTCCTTGATCTCGCCGTCAGCGCCTTCGGCGGTGGCAAGGAGCAGCATTACTCCGCAGATGCCCAGCAGGACGACTCCGAAAACAAGGCACAGGCGACCGGCGCGGCCTTCCGACTGAGGAGTCGCTCCGGCGTCGATGACGATGTGTACTGACGCGGCTTCAATCCCCAGTTCTCTCTTGAAGAGTGCTCGCACCTGGGATGACATCCCGCTGAGCCCGGTCGTCCCCTCAATGATGCCTTGATCGTCGAACTCGTCTTCTTCCAGAGTGCTGATCTGGACGAAGGCTGCGACCTTGTCCCCCGGTTCCCACCGATCGGAAACCAGCGGCACGTAAACGTTGCCGATTCGAGTCCTGCGTCCGCTCTCTTCGACGGCGTGATCCCACAGCAACTGCCCGCTGGTCTTGATCCATCGAGACTTCGGTCGGCTGCCTTGTTCAAGCCGTTCAAGGGCGACTCTCTCCTGTTTGGCTTCGGCCGCACTGTTACTTTTGGAAATGATCCAGCCACCCATTCCGGTCAGCACAACGCCAGCGATCAGAAACTTGTAGAAGATGCCTGGCTGATTGGAGAGTGCGTTCATGCTCGTGCCCTTGTGAGATGACGTGTCGGGTTCTGTTGGAGGTATTTGCGACGGCGATTTCTGTGAACCTAGCTCGCAAACACCTTTCAGATGGGGCTGGTTGTTCACACTTTCGTTCTTGTTTCCGAGTGTTGATCGTATTCTGACGAAATGTCAGGCAAGGCCAGGGGACGTGGACAGGGCCGAACCTCTACTGTGAAAGTGGCTGGAAGACCGTTAGATTTCCCGGTCAAACTGGCTGCTCGCATGACCTGAGTCAGGCGATCGTCGCCGGTAACTGCATACTCCACTTATTAATTGAATCGTCGGAAGTAACGTTATGATCGTCAGTTGGGACTGGCTGCTGGAATATGTCAAGCCGACCGCTTCGGCGGCGGAAGTGGCCGATAAGCTCATGATGACCGGGCTGAATCTCGAAGGTCTCGAAGAGGTCGGCGACGATCTGGCCATCGATCTGGAAGTCACCAGCAATCGTATGGACTGTCTGGGGCACATCGGCGTCGCTCGGGAAATCAGCGTTTGCTTCGGCGACGAGTTGACCATCCCGGCGGCTCAGCCAGCTGAATCCGGCGAGTCGGTCAGTGATGCCACTTCGGTGACGATCGAGTGTGAAGACGTGTGCCCTCGGTACATCGCCCGGGTCATTAAAGGCGTCAAAGTCGGACCGAGTCCCGCCTGGATGCAGAAGCGTCTGGCCACAATCGGTCTCGCACCGGTCAACAACATCGTCGACATCACGAACTATGTCTTGATGGAATGCGGACAGCCTCTGCACGCGTTCGATTTTGACAAGCTCGCCGGAAACCGCATCGTTGTGCGGCGTGCGAAGGACGGCGAGAAGATCGAAGCCATCGATCACAAAGAATACAAACTGACGTCCGACATGTGCGTGATCGCCGACGCTGAGAAGCCGGTCGCGATTGGCGGCGTCATGGGCGGAGCCGGCACGGAAATCGGCGACGGCACAACGAACGTGCTTGTTGAGGTGGCTGACTTTGCCGTGCGGTCGATTCGCGGGACAGCTCGCGAATTGAATCTGCACAGCGATTCGTCATTCCGTTTCGAACGAGGCGTTGATGCCGAACAACTCGACTGGGCCAGCCGGCGCTGCTGTGAACTGATTCTGGAACTGGCCGGCGGCGAGCTGCTGGAAGGTTCGATCTGGGCTGGTGAACAACCGCCTGCTCCGCCGGAACCAGCGACGTTGCGGTTTGCTCGGACAAAACAGGTGCTGGGCATCGATGTGCCGCGAGAAGAAACGCTGCGGATTCTGCAGTCGCTGGGCATGGAACTGGTCGGCGAAGCGACGGACGAAGAAGCATCGTTTATCGCTCCAAGCTGGCGACGTCGAGACGTCAGTCGCGAAGCCGACCTGCTGGAAGAAGTCGCTCGGATTTACGGCTACGAGAAGATTCCGGAAGACGCCATCGTCCCGCTGACCGTCAGCCAGAAGTCGCTGCGTGACCGAGTTATTGATCGCGTCTGCGAAGTGCTGACCGGCAACGGATTCTATGAAGCTGTCACGATGACGTTTACCGACGAGAAGTTGAACAGCCTCTTCACGCCGCGAAAAACCGAGACCACACTCAGCGTCAATCATTCGTCACGGCGTCACGAAAATGTTCTGCGCCAAAGTCTGATCCCGAGTCTGCTGCAGGCTCGGCGCGAAAACGAACGACACGGCAGCTTCAACGCTCAGCTTTTCGAAATCGCATCGGTGTTCCTGGAGTCGGATCCGGGCAACCCGGCTGCCGAGCCGAAAGTTGTCAGCATCGTGAGCGGTTGCTCGCTGGGCGAAATGAAAGGGCTGCTGCAGGCGATCGCCGAGCGTGTTAATCCAGCGTCGACGATCAGCGTCAAGCCGAGCGACGTTCCACAATTTGTTGAAGGTCGCGGCGGAGAGATCTTGCTGAACGGCGAATCGTGGGGCTGGTTCGGCGAGCTTGATCGATCGGTGACAGACGAACTCGGTCTGCGCGACGCATGCGTGGTTGCGGAAATCGATCTGCCGCTGCTTGAGCAGTCAGCCAACCTGCGGCCGGAGTTCGCAGAGCTGCCGCGGTTCCCAGCGTCGACTCGCGACCTGAACTTTGTCCTCGACGAGTCGGTGACCTGGAGCCAGCTTGAAGAAGCCGTCACCACGGTGGCCGGACCGAACTTCGAATCGATTTCTTTCAGCGGACAATTCCGCGGCAAGCAGCTTCCCGTGGATAAAAAATCCTACCTGCTGACAATCAGCTATCGATCGGCTGAGCGCACGCTGACTCACGAGGAAGTTGAAGAATCTCAGCAGGCAGTCATCAAGTCGTGCGAGTCGTCCGTCGGCGCGCAGCTTCGTTAAGGACCATAGTCTCGAATTAACTCCCGATTTTAAGTTTTACGCCGAAGGCGTTGTACTCAAAAGCCTGGGGTTAGCCGCGCAGCGGCGCCACCCCAGGCTACTGGATGTAACGCCTTCGGCGTATCTCGTCAGAATCGGGAAGTTGGTCCGGGACTATTCCTAAGACTAAGGATCGAATTCGAATGCCCATTCGGCTCGGTTGCGTACTCTTGTTCGTCGTTGCCGGCTGTCGGAGTGCATCTGATCATCAGATTGACTCGCTTGCCGACGCCGGGATCACGGTCAAGCAGAGCTCCGCCGGCGAAGTTTTCTGGGTCGACACGGCGGGAGCGGATCTCGACGGACACTTCTGGCAGTCGCTCGGCAAGTTCGAACAGCTTGAACAGCTGGCTCTGACGGGAAGCCCGGTGAGCGATGCCGATCTTCCTGAACTGACTTCTCTGCGCATGCTGCACAGTCTCGATCTTTCCTACACTCGCGTTACGCCGTCGGGGCTGAATGTCCTGTCTCGCGTGGAACACCTGCGGACACTGTCTTTAAACGGGGTTCCGCTGGATGATCGGGCCGTCGAGCCACTCTGCCGCTTGACCGGGCTCCGATCGTTGAGTCTCATGGAGTGTGAACTTTCCAGCGAAGCGGTTGAGAAGATTCAGAAGGTGTTATCAGGCTGTCTGGTCGTACCTTGATTCTGCTCTCTCGAAACTGTTCATAGGCTCGGAGGCCTTTCATCAGACGAAACCATTTGGCTACGATGGCTTGCTGATATTCTGGTGAAGACTTGTCTGCTTCACGTCGACTGAGTGTTCTTACAACTGCCCGCGCCCCAACGCCGTATCAAGTGCCAACGGCCGAGTCGCGGCGGAGAATCAAATGTCTGTGGAAAGAGGGACCTGCTGATGCTCGACGAATTCGCGGCTGGCGGGTCTGCCGGTGCGATAGCGCATCGAATCTTCGTCATCGAGAATGACGCCGAACAGGCTGCCGAACTTCGCAACCTGCTCCAGGAACACGGTTTCCAGGTGCAGACGGCGAAGGATGGCGGGCAGGCACACTCCGCGCTGCAGATGTACAAGCCGGACTTTGTCATCACGGGGTTGATGCTGCCTGGTGAGACCGGCTACGAAATCTGCGAACGCTTCAAGCAACGCAACTCACAGATTCCGATTCTGGTGCTGACCGAAATCACGCTGGAAGATTCACGCAAGCTGGCCCTTCGAGTCGGTGCCGACGGCTACATGACCAAGCCGTACACGGCGTCGGCGCTGGTCAGCCAGATCTCTGAGATCGCACAGCAGGTTTGGGAACGGACTCACCTCGGGAAGAATCGCGAAGAAGGCCGAGTTCGCTTCAACTGTCGCTGCGGAAAACGATTTAAGATGAGCGTGAAGCATCGCGGCCGGACGCTCACCTGCCCGGATTGCGGTGAACCATTGATCGTTCCTCATCACGACTGACATTTCGAAAGACTGACATTTCGAAAGACTGACATTTCGAAAGACTGACAGTTCAAATTCTGCAATCGATCTCCCCGATATTCTCAGGAACAAAGAGGCATCTGGATGGCGGCCAGGCTGATCATCATGACCGGAAAACACCAGGGTAAAAGGATTGCCCTGGTTGAAGGTTGCAAGCTGGTTGTCGGTCGCGACGAAGGCGTTGCCGTTCGTCTGGCGACTTCCGAAGTCAGTCGTCGCCATTGCGCGATTCGAGTTCGTGAAGGAGTGGCATTCGTTGAAGACCTTGGGAGTCGCAACGGAACTCAGA
>CALDJX010000627.1 GCA_937899075.1 uncultured Planctomyces sp.
TTCGCCGCTCCGGACACGCTGAAGGACGAGATCTTCGAGAAGTCATTGAAGGTGCTCGGCGACCAGAAGAAGCAACCGGTCCTTCTGCACTGCGCATCCGCCAATCGAGTCGGAGCGATCTGGCTTGTCCATCGGGTTCTTACCGACAAGGTCGACTACGACAAGGCTCTGAATGAAGCAAAGGAAGTGGGCCTGAAGTTCCCGCCGTACGGAGAAAAGGCCAAGGCATACATCGAAAAAGCTCAGGCAAAAGCGCGGGCTCAGAACGCGGTCAAGAAGTAGTTCTGAATGATGCAACTCCTGCCGAGCCTGCTGCTGTTTGATGCTGCGGTCGCTCGTTGCGCCGAGTTCGCAGCCGCTTGACGCCAGCGGGCGAGAAGCGAATTTGCGGTCGTTTCCGATGCTGGACGGGTTGGCCTGTCTTTCGACGCTCCCATCATGAAGGACCACACATCCTGATTGCCGAGCCAGACTCGCCGAAATTCGAATTCGACGCCGAACACGCCGTCACTCTGCGAGTTATCGAACTCAGCAGGAACACTCATTGGCGCTGATTTTGCTATTTCGAGCAACAGTCGTCACGTGGATGATTGGCGTCGATCAGCGAGGATTAGTGTTCCTTGCTTCGTCAGTGTTCGTCGGTTGTCGGCTGGTGGTCGTCCGGTCCTGGTCTGTGGCTGGGGGGGCGGCAGCTTTTGATATTCGTTTTGCTGCTGGCTGTGATTTGTGGTGTTTCAGGGTGTGGGTGGGGCGTCTGTTGTTGTGGGCTGGGTTTTTGTCATGCGGATGCGGCGGGCTCGGTCGTCGCGGACTTCGAGGATTTCTGCTGTCCATTCGCCGACTTTGAGACGGTCTCCGACGGAGAGAATCCGTTGGGCCTGATTCATCAGCAGACCGGCGAAAGTGTCGATTTCGGTTTCCGGTCGATCAAGGTCGAACTTCTGGCAGGCTTCGTCCAGCGGCGTGCGACCTCGGAGGATGTACCGATCCGGGCCTTCGGGAATGATGTGTGGATCGTCGTTGTCAAATTCGTCGTCGACTTCGCCGATGATTTCTTCCAGCACGTTTTCCAGCGTGACGATGCCGATGACGGTTCCGTATTCGTCGATGACGAATGCCAGGAGCTGATGCGTCGACTGGAAGTGCTTCAGCAGTTTGCTGATCGGCATGTTCTCCGGAACTTTTTTTGCCGGGCGCATGATGGACTTCCAGTCGAAGTCGTCGGGGACCGCAAACCCGATCAGGTCTTTCATGTGAACGACGCCGAGCACTTCATCCAGTGAGTCATTGCAGACTGGATAGCGAGTGTGCTTTGTGCGGCGGGCCAGTTCGATGCAACTCGGTGGCGCATCGTTGATGTCGAAGAATTCGACGTCGTTGCGAGGCACCATGATGCGGCGACAGACCATGTCGTCAAAGCGGAAAACGGCTTCGATCAGGTTGTGTTCTGATCGTGAGAGATGGCCGTGTTCGTGCGAGGCGGCGAGCAGTGTCTGGAGTTCCGTTTCGGTGTGAATCGTGCCGTGACCGTCGGCGTCTTCGAGGCCGAGTTTCGAAAGAATGATCGACGTCACCCAGTTGAGCGCGGCCATCAGGGGCCAGCCACAGACATAGAAGATTCTCAGCGGCAGAGCGCACCACAGCAGCATGTCTTCAGGTCGACGGATGGCAAAAATCTTGGGAGCCTGTTCACCGATGACAAGATGCAGGGCCGTGATCGTGGTAAAAGCGACGATCACGGACAACGTGTGAACGGCTGCTTCCGGCACGCTTAAAAAGTGGAAGACTGGACTTAGGACTTTTTCGAAAACCGGCTCGCCCACTGCACCGATCGCCAGCGACGCCATCGTGATCCCGAGCTGGCAAGCCGACAGAGCCTGTTCCATCCGGTCAGCCAGCCATTTGGCCGACTTTGCGAAGGGCTTGCCGATTTCAATGAACTCGTCAATGCGGCTCGGTCGGACTTTGACGAGAGCGAACTCGGCAGCAACGAAAAAACCATTCACCGCAACAAGCAGCAGGGCAGTTCCGATTTTAATGAGGTCGATAACCCACGGGGGCATTTTCAATTCTTTCGTTGGTCGGCAGGTGACTCAGGTCACCAGAGACGTTGCAGTATTTAATACCCGGAAAAATTATTACCCGGAAAAATTCGAAGCAGGAAATCAAAAGTCGTTGAGCGGTAACACCGAGTTCTGCGACGACCTCTGATAGGGAGCTTGTTAGATCTGAGAGCCCGTTTCGACCACTGGAGGACCGCAGGTGTGCTGTGACAGGGCGGCGACCGGCTGTATTGCTCAGCGAGGCTGTGAGGGTGTGCTGTCGCTCGATGCGATTTCCTGGAGTCGGCTGAGGACGTCGTTCACGGCCAGGTCGTAGTGTCTGACGACGTGCTCGGCGAGACGTCGCTGGCTGGAATCGTCAGTCAGCACAACCATACTTTTCGGGTCATAGAGGCTGAGGATTTCGTCCACGTCGTCGGCGTTCTGTGCCATCTCGACCGTGCAGTGTTCCGATTCACCAGCCGCCGTTGTGCGATAAGCAATCACCACTGCCAGATCGCCGTTTTCGACATGGTAGATGGCGATGTCGTGGCAGCGACCGCCTGTCTGATCGTCGGGATCCTGGCCATCAACTGCGACCATCAGCTCGCCATGGAACTCAACAGGAGGCCGTGCGGTAGGGGCCAGAGCGATCTGTCGCATTGAGATATTCCTTCAGAAGCAGGTTGAGGCGCGAACTGGATATCCATGTTCACGCCCTGGTTGGGACCAGCGGTCGGTTATGCAGGTGGTGTCGTGTTTGGTGTTGGCGGCGATCGATCAGGTATCGGTGGTCGAGGTCGCTTCACTGTCGCCGCGTGAAGAAAGTCGATTGGCGACGAGAACGCCGGTCGTGAAGCCTATCGCCATCGCACCAAACAGCAACGCCGCACGAGGCATGGACAGGGAGAAAAACAGCAGTTTCGTCTCGACGGTTTCAGTGTTCTGCAGGACCACGATCACTGTCAGCAAAGCGGCGAGGCCCACAGCAATCAGTTTGATACGGTTCATCATGAGCAGTCTCCTGTGATTCCGGATTGTCGATTCGGCGTTGTCGATTTCGAGTTGTCGCGGCGGCTTACAAGGCACAGGTTACAGGGTGGCCATTTCGACGTTGCTGAAGTTGCGGCGGTAGTATTTCATGTAGTCGACCTTGCGGTGCAGAGCTTCGACGACGGCGGCGGTGAAATCGACTTTTTCAAAGTGTTGAGCGCTGCCGAGTCCGCCGGGGCTGAAGACGTTGATCTCCATGACTTTGTCACCCACGATGTCCAGGCCGACCAGAAACATGCCATCTTCGACCAGTCGCGGTCGGACGATTTCGGCGATTCGAAAATCGCTGTCGCCAAGTTTTGCGCTGCGGATGCGGCCGCCAGCGTGCAGGTTGCTCCGCATGTCTTCGCTGCCTCGGATGCGGCGGAAGGCGGCGTAGTGACCCTTGCACTGCAGCGGCACTCCGTTCATCAGAAACAGGCGCGTGTCACCTTTGGCGGCGGCTTCCAGGTATTCCTGAGCGACGACGTACCCATCCCGCGCGATCGAATCGACGATCTGATTGGTGTTCGAGGTGTCGTCATCTCTCAGAAGAAAGACTCCGTCGCCGCCCGAACCCTGCAGCGGTTTGACGACGATCCTGCCGCGTTCGGAAGCGAATTTTTTAATGCGGGCCGTGTTCCGGGTAATCAGCGTTTCCGGGCGGATGGACTCGGGAAAGCTCTGCAGGTACAGCTTGTTCAACGCGCGCTCGAGCCCGTTCGGGTCGTTGAGGACGATGACGCCGGACCGGACGGCTTCCCGGCCGAATTGAATTCCAGCGGATTTCGCCCACCCATTCTGAGCGGAAGGATTGTTCCGCAGCAGCAGCACATCGAGGTCGTCGACGGTCACCCACTCTTCGTTTTTTGACGAACCGTTAACGGCATCCTGGTAACGATCGCTGCTTGCGTAACGTCCGGCCGGTGCCGAACGAGCCAGCGCGCGAATGCGGTTGTCAGGGTCTGCGGCGAAGTTACCCGGACTCATGATCCAGACTTCGTCACCGGCATTCACGCAGGCACAAGCCAGACGGTAAGTCGTCTGGCCACGTTCGCTGCTGCCCATCACGTTGACGACGATTCCGAGTCGCATAATTCACGCACCGTTCAAGACAAGACGCCGACTCTGGTGAGACCGGCATGGTGACGGGCTCGGGCTGACAGTGCCCGGAGCCCGTTTGAATACAGCCGGCGTCGATCGAGTTCCGGCTGCCGTACGAAGAACTACAGCGTGCACATGTCGACGTTGTCGAAGTTGCGACCGTAGTAATTCATGTATTCGGCCTTGCGCTCCAGAGCGTCGATGACGTTGCGACTGAAATTGACGTTCGTAAATTTCTGGGCCGAGCCGAGTCCTCCGGGGCTGAACACGTTGATCTCCATCAGCTTGTCGCCAACGATGTCGAGGCCGACGAGGAACATGCCGTCCTGTACCAGTTTCGGTCGTACAATTTCCGCGATGCGTTCACACGTGCTGTCAATGTTTGCTTCAGCCAGCGAGCCACCCGCGTGAATGTTGGACCGCATGTCGCCGCCCTTGCGGACTCGACGGAAGGCGCAGTACTTGCCTTTTACGCGCAGCGGCCGACCATTCATGATGAACAGCCGCGTGTCACCTTCCTGCGCCGCCGGCAGATATTCCTGCGCGATGACGTACCCGTCGCGGCTGACTGCGTCGATCATCTGATTGAGGTTCGGCAGGTCATCAGGCCGAACCAGAAAGACACTCGCCCCGCCGGATCCCTGCAGCGGTTTCAGCACGACGGTACCGCCTTGTTCCCGTGCGAAATCTTTGATCTCGTTATTGTCACGCGTGATCAGAGTTTTCGGTCGGACTTCTTCCGGGAACATCTGGAAGTACATCTTGCTGGCTGCTTTCGCCAGACCGTTAGGATCGTTGACGACAATCACTCCGTGCCGCATGGCGACGCGGGCAAATTCGATGGCGGTCGAGGCTGCCCACGGTCGCTTAATCGCGTCGTCGGACGGCACATTTCGAAGCATTACAACGTCGAGGTCGTCCAGGCTGATGCGTTCTCGAATCGCCTTCTTGCCGTGCAATTCGGCATGGAATGCCGCGGCCGTCTTGTATTTCTTCTTCGCTACGGAAAGGGATCGTGCGCTGATCCGTTCGTCCGGGTCGTAAGCCAGATCGCCGACTCCGATCAGCCATGCTTCGTGTCCTTTGTTGACGGCTTCCTGAGCCAGACGAATCGTCGTAAAGCCCGGTTCTTCGGTCATGACGTCGTTCACAACAAATCCAATGCGCATCAGTCTGCCTTTCGAAAAGGTTTTCAAAACAAAAAAAACGGTGGTTGAGCACTGCCCGCACAACGCTGGCGGACGTTTACTCCAGGTCTGCTACTCCAGGTCTTCCGTGATCAGTTCAGTCAGAGCGACATCGCTGGTCTGCAGCAGTTTCAGTCTTGCCTGTGCCGTTTCGCTCTGCATGAATCGCGGCGTGAGCGGCGGTTCCGTGAGCACCTGCCGAAACTGCAGCTCGCGGATGAGCGGAATATGAGATGCCGCGATCTTCCCGACAAAGAGCGGGTTCAGATCACCGTCGCGGCGGACGTAGTCGAGGACCGTGATCAGACCTCGCAGGTACACGGCGTCTTTCGTCAAGCCGCCACCCCGAAAAACTCGCATCGTAATTGTGTAGGCCATGCGTTGGCTGAAGCCGTGAGTCTCGTGGAGCAGCTGGTAGGTCTCGACGAAAGTGGCACCGCCCAACATGCAGCGAACCGCGACGACTCGCGCGGCCAGTTGCCGCAGTCGGAGGCGGCTGAGTCCATCCACGAGGTACTCAGACAGCACAGCCAGGCCTTCCTGAAGTTCTTCGTAGCCGGCCAGACCGGCCTTCAATTGCCGGAACGGTTGCGACTTGCCGTTGTGCCACGTCACGAGATGTGTGCCGACTTCATGCTGCAGTAACGGGTTGATGCGGCCTTGCGAAAGCGTCATGTCCGGCGAGATTAACAGTTCCCCGCGCGAAACCATCATGCCGGTTACTTTGGACGAGACTCGGGCAGTGGGTGTGAATGTTGGATCAATTTCACGATACCAGCTGAATTCTTCGTCGGCGCGCTTCGCTAATGATTCGGCGTCAAGATGAGGACGTTCGCTGCTTTCACTTTTAGCCGAGGGCCTTTTATGGGCGAGAATTTCCAGCGCGACCTTGTGCAGCGAATCGGTCACGCCACCGAACAGTTCAAGGCTTCCGTACTTGAAACGTTCGGTGTTCCGGTCACGCAACATGCTGATTTTTCGGTCGAGCTCTTCATGTTTTTCGAGGAAGAGGTTGTACAGCGCCGCGTCTTCAATTCGCTCGAGAGGAATGGCGTAGAGTTGTCGTTTCAGCAGGACTGGATCAAAGGGCAGGGGGGCGTAGTGAAACTCGGGTTTCTTTTTGAACTTGAGACGTTTGAACTCCTGCCAGGCACCGGACGAATTTAACGGAGTCACGCTCAGCAGATACTCGAATTGACTTCCCACATCGGAAAGCTGACGGTCGACCTGCCAGACCGCATTGACGACGGCGCGGCGTCCGAGTTCGTGATAGTGCGGCGGCCGATGCGTCGTCTGCGAGCGGGAGAATGCGTAGAACGTTTTTCGCAGCGCGATCGCCAGCCGACGACGAAACGTTCGCAGCAGTTGAGGGAACGCCTGGTCGCGCTTCACCGAACGATAGACCGGCGGCAGTTCGATGCCGATCGTCTCGACCTGAAACTTCTCAGCGACGTCGCGCGAAACCAGTGGCTTGAAGTTCGGCGGTCCCGTGCGGCCGCCGCGTTCCACTTCGACCACCACCGACTGCTTCATGACCTTGATCGATTGCAGGGCTCGATGGAGTGCGTTGACCGTGCGATCCATCTTTGTGGAATCAGACGCAAACACTCGGAAGACCGGCGACACATCGTGTTTGATCGGGTCGGCGGATTTCGTCCCTTCGACTCCCGCCCAGACTTCGAGCAGCAGCATACTTCCAAATGCTGAGCTGAGCGTGCCGGCAAGTCCCTCGACCAGCGACTGCAACTGTGGGTGATGTTCCGGAGTCCCCGGCCCAGCCAGGTAAGACGCCTCGCCGATGATCGTTTTTTCCGTATCGGTATCGTCGTGGTCCTCGGGCTGCCGGTAGACGCACAGAAACGGCAACTGGCGGTCGATATGCAACCGCCCTTTCTCGGGCAACACACGCCGAACCCGTTGCCCGGCCGAAAGACGACGGCAAACGTCCTCGATCAGACGCTCTGTAATCGCGTTGCGACCGCTCGCTTTCTTTCGTTTGGTTGTCGCTTTTTTCTTCGCCACGTCATTACCCGAGAGTGCTGGTACGGCCAGCTCGGCCGAATTTTGAGGTGAAGTGTTGCGGAGATCATCAGAAATGTCATTGGCACTCTGCCGGATCAAAGTCCCGCTGTTTCCAATAGTTGCTCTGTTTTGATCTCCGCGTTCACGATTTGTTTTCCGCGATCTTCCGCGTCAAACGGCGACGCGTTTTGTCACGTGACAGGTCAAGCAACCGGCTCCTTCGGGAGAGCACGCAGAGACTCGACGAGACCGCTGGCAGTCCAGCCGAGCGCTCCGCCGATGGCGTCGACAAGTTTCGGATCCGGCTCGCCGGACCACTCGTCCATGAAGAACTTTTTGAACTCGACCGACAGCACGCAGCCGGAGTCCGGATAGTTCTCGTGAGTCCAGCGGGCCAGGTTTCCGCCGAAGAATTTCACGTTCTCGCGGACGTCGAGCGCGCTGCCAGGAAAGTCGTACGCTCCCAGGTCACTGATGAATCGATCGATGAGCGGAGCCCATTGCTGACGCTCCTTCAACGTTCCGGTCCCGACGTTGACCTGCGGGTTTGCTTTGCTGTCGGCCGGTTCAGCATCCGCTCCGTCGCGGCGATGATTGTACGTGTGAATGTCCAGGATCACGAACCGCCCGCATTCGAGCACCTTCGCATCCAGAACCTGGCGAAGATTCTGATAGAAGAGGTCGTACTCGGCGAGCGATTCCTCGTAGTCCTCAGCCGCCAGCTCATCACTCCAGACTTTGAGCCCCCAGGCATCTTCCGGCACGCGGTAAACTGCCTTCTCGCGAGCACGGTTGAGGTCCACTTCAAATCGCGATCGCAGCCCGATCACGCGAGTCGGCGCAACGCTCGACCAGCCGCCAGTAAACGGGTCTTCTTCGCGAAGCCGTTCGAGGTCATCCAGTGCCAGCTGCCGTAAGACGCTTTCGCGAACGTGGTGGCCGTCGTGAATTGCCGTCGCAACAACTGGCCCAACGCCGAGACTCTCTGTCCAGATTCGATCTGTCATGTGTGATTGCCTTGTGGTGGAATATCGCCCTTCTTAAACGGCAGCCATTCCAACCGTCCAAAGAGGGCAGCATGCCGGAACGGTCGTCAAACCGCCCGGAGAAAAAGTGAGATCTTCGCAGTCACGAAGGAATAGTCCCGAACTAACTTCCCGAGTTTTTTACGCCGAAGGCGTTTCACTCAAAAGCCTGGGGTCAGCCGCGCAGCGGCGCCACCCCAGGGAAAAATGATGTCTTCAGGTACGCCGAAGGTGTTCCACAGGATTCTTGTGCAACGCCTCCGGCGTAGAAAAAACGACTCACTCACCTGGGGTGGCGCCGCTGCGCGGCTGACCCCAGGCTACTGGATATAACGCCTTCGGCGTATCTCGTCAGAATCCGGAAGTTGTTTCGGGACTAATCCGAAGGATGCTGGCTAATAGGACGCGGCTGAACAAAACCCAATCTCGCGCAGAGTCGCGGAGACGCCGGGGAACAGAAACTCGTCAACACCTCTGCGGTTCCCCGCCTCTGCGCGAGACATCGACCGCACGATTCTGCGAAAGAAGCTGTTTCCGGGTGTGTTGCGGCAGGACATCGCATCCGCGAAACCCGCACGAGCTGACACCACACGTCGTGACAATCCGCGTTGCGCGGATGGCTGTCCGGCAATCAGACGTCTCCCGTCGGTTTGCCCTGTGATTTCTCTGTGCGTGAATGCGTATTCTTACAGAGTGAAAGTTGCTGACTCTTGCGCCGGAAATCCCGTTTTCAAGATCACAGCGTTCGCAACTCGTTGGATCTTTTATCCAGTGGGCTTTTTGGAAACGCGAGCGGAATTCCGTTCGCCATTTTTCTCCGCCTCTCAAGGAGTTGAACCGTGATTGCCGAGCCGACCGAACGGCGAAGCAGCAAACGTTTCACCGTCGAAGCTGACCGCGCCGATGTCGTGGTCGATTTCGACGGCTCGGACCATCGCGCCGTCATGTCCGACATGTCAGCAACAGGCTTCGGCCTGCTCCTGCTGAAGGGCTCGCACGTTGCGCCCGGTGACGTACTTAAACTGACGGATTCCGAAACCGACACGATCTTTGATCTGGAAGTCGTACATATTCGACCGGAAGACGGTTTTCAGTATGTCGGTCTCCGCCGAATTTCCGACAAAACTCCGTTCACGATTCCGTTGTTCCGTTTTGCAGGAAAAACCTACACCCTGAAAATGCCGGGTGCATCGCCGCTGATTTTTGTGGCGGTCGTTTTCGGCTTCAGCGGTTCGGCGATCACAATGATGAAGTTTCTGGAGACGGCAGGAAGTGCCGGCAAACAAACTCCAAATTCGGTGCACGAGCAGGCCATCATCGACGCACGAGAACGAATCAGCCCCGAAGAAAAACGTCGCAGAATTCTGGCGAGAACTCAAAGCTACACTGACAGGCGACAAACCGGCCGGCAGGAGCTCGAACTCACGCCCAGCTTCTGGGAACGCATCACCGGCCCGAACCGCGAACAGGTGGGAAGACTCGTCGGTGGCAAAAGCATTTCCTGGAGCCAGCTCGTTTCACGACTCGACCTGTCCAAGAGGCAACAGGACAGAATTCAGTCACTGCTCAACAGCAACGATCCCGGCAAGGTCGCTTCAGCGAAATCTCAAATGCTGACCATGCTGACAGCCGAGCAACGTTCGACGTTCAACCAGATGCTCGCCACTCTGCCGTTCAACTGATCGAACCGCGTCTCATCAATCGGTGCCTTATCAAGACGTCAGATGTCGACGATGACTTCCGCTGTCCAGAACGACTTGCCAGCGCGTTCCTGCTGAACAACGCTCAGCTCGTGATAAGTAACGGCCTTCACCTCGTGCGAGCGGTGGTGCCGTTCCTCACAGAAAAGCTCACCGTGCACGACGCCGCGCAACGAGTTGCCTGTAACCTCGACGCTGGCTTTGGCCGTCAGCCACCCTTCCGACTCGTACAGAAACAGCAACTCGCTCAGCCAGTCAAAGTAGAGGTACTCAAGGTCCGGCGAGTTCAGCTCAATCGTTCGCTGCCCAGTTGCCTCGACGCTGCCAACCTCGGCGACGATTAACGACGTCATCCCCACGGCGGCTTCGGCAAACAGATCGTTCAACGAGTCGCCAGCAACGCGAAGCCCAAGGTCCGCCGTGTGCTCGAAGGTTTCAAACATGAGATCGTTCCGTGACTTCTGCACGAGTAACGCGATAACAAACGAGCCTTTTGCAGACGCTCCGCCTGCCGACACGCAATCAGAGGACTCCGTCGCGCGATCGGTTCGGGCAAAGTTTTCGGGTTCCGAAGACAGCGCCGCGCCGAATGTCGCGTCAGAGTTCCCGCCAGCGGTACAACACGAAATTCGAGCCACTTCGAGCCGCCAAAACAGAATTGAAAAGAAGTTCTTGACGACCGGGATCCGACTTGTATCGTAAGCTTTGGTGTCGACAAACACATCAGTTTCAAAACACATCACCATGCTTCAGGAGGCCTTGTGACAAGTCCACCAGACTTGGAGATGGAACACTGACCGCTGCTTTTTGTCAGTGTTCCGAGCTGCTGTTGAGGCAAACTTTCGTGCCTCGGATTTCCATCTCTTTCGTTAGCTGCCGGATGCGGCTGTGAAGCGGACGGAACCGCGAATTCAGAAAGGTTGGCGTCACACTTTGTCTCGCTCAGAAAGAGCCGGGCGAGTGCGACAAATGAATTGACGACTGCGTCGAGACAAGTTCCTTCGCGATGATTCAAACACGACAACGCTGCTTCCGACGGATCACCTTTCGCTGACTTCGTGCTCACCGCTTGTGATCTGTCGCCGCTGGAATCGAGACGAGGGGCTGCCGTACGCCGGTTACAGAACCACTTCCTCTTTTCTTCTGTCGACTCTGCCATTGCTTCTGTTTTGAGCGGCTCGCCTGCGTGGGCAGGTGAGCAACCCCGGACCACGCTGCTGGAGGGACCACGTGTCAGATCCACCAGAGTACGACCGCTGAGGGGGCCCGTCTTCAGGACACCTCAGCCAATGGATGATTCCGCCCCCTGCCTTGCCCATAACCGGACAGCCCGGCGCCAACTCTGGCGCCGGGCTGTATTTGTTTGGCAGATGCCAATTCTCTCGCAGACCGAGCTCCGGTCGTAGGACATCCCGCCTCGCTGCTATGATTGAAAAGGCGTATCGACTCTTCGCGGCGGACCGGAGCTACTGATGTCTTATCGAACTCTCAAACGCGTTCTTGGAGAAACCAACTTCGAGGTTAAGTGCCTCGTTCTGTTCGGTTTCGGATTGAGTGTTCTGGCTGTTCTGACATTCGCCCTTTACTGGTGGCAGACTTCGTCGTTGATCGGCGAGCAGAACAAGACCACCGCCCGGCTGCTGATGGCTCCGATGATTCAGCAGCGACACTGGGAATGGTTTGCTCAGTTGAAAGCAAATTTCAATGCCGCCGAAAACCCAGTGGAAAACGGCGAGCCGGACTTTGTCCCCAATTCTGCCCCCAACGAAACGCCTGCCGCTGACAAACGCCCCGATCCGGAAATGAATTTCGCAATCGACGTCCTGAAGCGGGTAGAAAAGCTCTCGTCAGAGCTGCAGCCGGAACATCTCCGGGAATTCAAATTCGAAATGGTTGACGCGAATCCCGCCGTCGCCGACCCGGCCAACCGGCCAAGCGACGACATCGGCTACCGAGCACTTCAGGAGCTGAGAAACGGTGCCGAAGAGTTCGTTCACATCGATCGGGAAAGTAACGAGTACCGCTACTACGGTGCGGTCATCGCCACGGAAACCTGCACGGCCTGCCATCATCATAAGAATCGTCAGACTGCCGACGGAGCGATCCCCGTCGCGACCGGCGACCTGATCGGCATGGCGAGAATCACGTTGCCTTTGGCCGCTGTCGAAGCCTCGCTGCATGCCACGAACGCTTTCGTCATTACGGCCGAGATTGTGAAAGTCGTGCTGGCGATTCTCGCCATCTACCTGGTCGTTCGATACGTGATCACCAAACCGGTTCTTCACTTGAAAAAAGTCAGCGACGCGATCGCTCACGGCAATCTGGACATGCGAGCCGACATCCGCACGGGCGACGAGTTTGAAGAACTCAGTCACGCGTTTAACCGCATGCTGCGTCACCTGGTGACGGTCCAGGAAGAGTTGCGCGAAGTGAACGCCGACCTCGACGGCAAAGTCGACGAACTCGCCAGCGTCAACCTTCAGCTCTACGAAATGAACAACGTCAAGAACGAATTCCTCGCGACGATGAGCCACGAATTGCGGACGCCGCTCAACAGTATCCTCGGATTCAGCGAGGTGCTGGCCGACTCGAAAAACCTCACTGACAAAGAACAGCGATACGCGAAGAACATTCAGACCTCCGGCCGCAGCCTGATGACACTGATCAATGACGTCCTCGATCTGGCCAAGATCGAAAGCGGCAAGATGGAACTCCATCCCGCCGAATTTCTGATGGACGACCTTGTCGAACGGCAGGTCAGCACGTTGATGCCGCTCGCCGAAAAACGTCAGATCGCACTCACCTGGGCGGTCGATGCTGGCATCCCGACGCTCTTCCAGGATGCCGGGAAAATGCAGCAAATCCTGACCAACCTGATTTCCAACGCGATTAAGTTCACTCCGGAGGGCGGTCGTGTCCGAATTTCAGCGTCGAGAGTCGGCGAGAATTGCGTCGTCACCATCGCAGACAACGGGATTGGAATCCCGCTCGACGAACAGGAACGGATTTTTGAAAAATTTCGACAGGGACGAGGAGTGCCAGGGCAGACGGACGCCCTCACTCGAAAATACGAAGGAACGGGCCTGGGCCTTTCAATTGTCAAGGAGTTGAGCCGGCTGCTGGATGGCGAGGTTTCACTCGAGAGCGAGTTTGGAAAAGGAAGCAAATTCACCGTCGAACTTCCGCTCATTCTGAAAGATTCCGACTCATACGACGAAGAATCAACATCGCGACTCGTCGGCGTCAACCGATTTCGAACTGCCGATCTGCCCGCTCCGAAAGTACGAACGGACAACACAGAGGCCGCTAAAACCGATGGGCCATCGCCCGATATGCCCGCCGCAGATCCGCCTGAATCCGGGCCTGCGTTGAGGATCGTCACGCCGCTAACATCCATCTCGCCTCGAAACCGGAAAAAGGAGTAACGTATCGCCAGTCATGGATGACGCGATAAGGAGTTGATGGATGAGTCCTCGCGATACTTACCCCAACCAGCAGGATGCTGGTCCCGCCAAAACCGGTCCAGTCACAGCCTCGGTGCTGGACGCACTTGCGTTGATCGTGGCCGAACTGGTCGATCAAACGCATGAAAAGCCGGAATTCCGTGAGGCACTCACGACAGTCTCAGACTGGCTGTCACGAGAAGTCGACAACGGAGACCAGCAATCCGGCAACCACGGCGAACCGCCAGGGCAGAGCGTCGCCTATTCCCAGGCAACGCCGCCGAATATTGATCCCAGCCGCCCGCGTCATTCCGACGTCTCAGACAACGACCTGGCACTGATCGCCGAACGCTGTCGTCTGAAGGCCGAAGGCGTACGCTGGGCCGTCGAACGTGACGAACTGCTGCGCGACGGCGCGGACTTCTCATTCGATGTCCGCCCTGGCGATCAGGACATCATCGGCCGCGCCAGAGAATTGCCGAACTGCTTCCTCTGGATGAACCAGCCACGGAGCGACATCTGGTCGCGCTCGGAGAATTATCTCCTCTTAGCTGACTGCTTCGAGACGCTGGCCGAATGCGTGGAAGCAATCCTGATAACAACGAAGCTGGAAGATCGAACTCACTTCATGGCCGCCGTCGAGATGATGGCCGAGGCTCAGTCAGCACTTCGCACCGCCGTCAGCCGAGTCGAGTCTCACCCGGACTCTGACCAGCAGATGATCTATTACTGGCTGCGAAACCGCGCCAACGAGGACCGCTTCTACATCAGCCGATTCATGAAGATCAGCGACCCGGCCGATCCCGGTCGCAACGATGACGTCCACGATCGAGCCTTTGAATTACTCGAAGCAATCATTCCGGATCAGCATCTGACAACCCAGATCGAGCGCGGCATGGCCAAAGCCCGCCACCATATTGAACGCATCGCTTTGGGCGAAGACGTCTCGGACGAATACGACTGGAGCCGCGCGGCGGAATCGATTGAGGCTGTGATCGAGTGTGGCATCTCAAGCGACAACGACGAGTTGCTGGAACTTATCAGTCCGTATGCAGAACAGCTTGCCGATCAGAACTGGCCGCAAGGGTTCCAGGATTTGCTCGCCGCCGCACTTCGTGGTGACGCAGATGACGAGCAACGCGGCTCGGCCGAACGTGCCGCGTAACTCCGACACCTCGCAGGGCCGCAGTGCCCTCGCCGAGAATTCCTGCATCGTATCGACGCCGTTCGATCGGTTGTCTACAGCTCGCAGTCGAAACGGATACTTTGCCGGTCAGCCGAGCTTTTGAGCACAGATGCCAAACGTCGGACTACCGCCAGTTTCCGATCAGCGAATTCCAGGATATCGCTCCGGCTCCGGTCAGACGCCTCGAAATCCCACGAGAACGGGTAAGTCTGGCAACGTTCGCTCGAAGCCGTCGACATTCGTCGCGTTATATCCTCAGGATTTCTGCGTTCTGTTTCCCAGCATGTTTCTGAATTGTCACGTAGCTTTAGGAATGACGGTTGAACCGATGAGCCAGAATTCGTTGTTCAAAGGGAACTGAAGACGTCAGGACGTTGTCCAATGTCAACGGGGAAATGTTGCCGGCGTTCCGTTTTTGTGTGACTCAAAGTTTGAACCTCTTTGTGTTCAACACTTTAGAGCCACTGCGGCAGGTATCGAAGGCAAGGCAGTCGAGTTTCGGCCTTGAGTTTGCTTTTGTTGACATTGCAGCTCATCGCAGTCCCCGACAGCCGGAAGTACAACTGGGAGTAACGGACAATGGCCAGAAAGAAAAGAAGTTCGATCGACGTTCGCGACGGATTCCACGCCGTCGTGATGGGCGAAATGGAAATCTGGGATGGTGCCGATCTTGCCCTGCTTCGCGAAACTCTCGCACGATTAGTCGACACCGAACAGCGGTCGGCCATCGGCGTCGATTTGACATTCGTCAAGTACATCCCGAGTGGCTTCTTTGGGATGCTTTATGACTACAAAGACCGTGGAGTTTCGGTGCGGCTTTATTCGCCGCAGGCTCACATCGCCAACATGCTCTGGTTCCGGGAATTCTTCGAATCCGTCGACGGCGAAGCATTCAACCTGGTGGTAAAAGCTCAAACCGGACACTCCGCCCGCTCCGCAATGGCGGCCAGCAAAGCTCCCTGGTCGGATACCGACGACGCACCGGCCGCTTTTCCAGCCGTGGAAGAAGCAACGGTGGCCACGATCGCCCATTGACCAGTCAAACATAGTCAAGACAAACGAACCTTTCGTCCGCGACAAATCACTCGGGCGAAAGGTTTTGTCTTGCGCAGAGCAGGTTCTCATTGCGCCGTGAAAAGCGAACTTATTAGCGCGAGCTCTGATTTGCTGCTCGGCGGCTACTCGCCTGGGAAAATGCCGAGGATCAACTCGACATCGGCGAAGTCTTCACACAGGAAGTCTGGATCGCAGGCTTCCAGATCGTCGATCGAGTGCAATCCTGTCGCCACCGCAATGACCGTCGCGTTGATGGCTCGTCCGCATTTCACATCGGCTGGCGTGTCACCGATCACCCAGACTTCAGCGTCGCTCGGCAGATCTTTTTTCCCGCGAACATCCGCGAGCGACGCCTTCGCGACGTCGTCCCGATCGAAATGGTCGTCGCCGAAACCGCCGCCGCAAAAGTAATCGTGCAGCCGATAGTG
>CALDJX010000628.1 GCA_937899075.1 uncultured Planctomyces sp.
ATCGAAGTTTCGTGAGTCGCGGGAGAATCAATCGTCGCTTCGTGGGCCGCACTGGCCGTTTTATTGGCAGGTTCCGGTTCGTCCGGGCCATCTTCGCGAGGAGAGTTTTCGTTAGCCTGAGTCATGAACTCCGTCTCCGGCGAGATTATGAACGCGTATCACGAAACAAATCACTCGCGGGATTTGTTGCATCGGCCTCAATGTAAAGCGGTACGCCGTCGGTTCGATTCAGAACCTGCTGCACCTCGTCGGCAGAAATGTCCGTCCGCCGGGATGCTGCTTCGATCATAGTTTTCGCGTGGCGTTTGGTCAGCCGATTCAAGGCAACCTGAGTCTGATGAGCACGGCTGCCCCATGGTGTTTCAAAGTCCGACCGAAACGTCAGCAGTGTCATGATTCTGTCACTGAAGCCGCCTTCGGCCAGCGCGGTCAAAAAACTGAGTGTCGCCGGGTCGACCCACTGGAGGTCTTCGATGACCAGTAGCAGCGGCGATTCTTTGGCTTGTGCTTTCAGCCAGTCGACCAGCACCTGACAGGATTGCTCGCGCCGCTGCGTGGCACTCAAGCTTGTCCGCAGCCGATACGAGCTGTCGCGGACTCCGAGTTCTGACCCGAGCACGCAGCCCGGTTCTGAAATGGAAGTCGATGCACTTTCGAGCAATGCATCAATACGGGAACTGATCGTCGCGGAACCATCCTGATCATCGAACTCTTCGTGACTGTGCCTCAGCCAGTGCATCAGCGGGTGCAGACTTTGTCCCTGCTGAAACGGTCGGCAGTTCCAGACGATTGTTCTGGCACAACCTGTTCTCGCACGACCTGATCTGGCGGCACCTGCGCCGGCAACATCGCCGCCGGCAACACCTGCGCCGCCGTCCGTGTCTGCGGCGTGAGCAACCAGCTCACGCACCAGGCGGGTTTTCCCCATTCCTTCGTCGCCGATCAGCAGAACGATCTGCCCCATACCTTCACGAGTCTGATCCCAGCGCGACTTCAGAATCGCGAACTGCGAACTTCGACCGGACAGCGGCAGCTGGTTTCGTACGAGCGAACCGCGAACTTTCAACGTGCCGCCGTCTCGATCGGCAAATCGAAAGTGGCCAGTGTCCGGTGACCTGAATGATGGCTTCGATTCGTCGCAAGGCAGGCTTCGAGTCAGCAGCTCGCAACCGCGAGCACAAACTTTGATCCTTCCGTTTTCGATTGTTGCTTCAAGTTCGGTTACCTGGCGATCGAGCGAGTCGGGTTTTACCGGTTGCTCAACTTCGCGTCGTGAATGCAGACGTGCCGAAATCGCGCGAATGCCGACCGAACTAACACGACTTACAGAGGCATCGACCGGCGATTTCTGTTCCTTCGCAACGGCCCGCAGACACCGCACCACTCGATCACAAAACGAGACCGTCCAGTCCGAGTTCGGATTTGAAGTCGGAAGTGAAAACAGCAAGCCTTCGCCGGACCACGGTTCTGGTTGGATGCCAATCTGCTCGAGAGTCGTCGCCAGCGTGTCGAGCACAAGTCCGTCCGGCGGCTCCGGCTGAATCAACATCACTCGGCGAACTGACGTGGGACCGGCAACTCGCAACCGCTGCGAATTTGTCAGCGAGTCGCTATTGGTCAGCCGTGATTCGTCACGTTGCTCGTTCTGTTGGCAGTGCGTCAGTAGTCGGTTGAAAGCTGGCGACAATTCCTGTGCCGACATCGGTCGGTCGGCCGGAATCTTGGCAAGACACTGCAGGCACAACTGCTCCAGCTCGCGAGGAATGTCCGGGGCGAGTTGTCGCGGTGGCTGCGGAGCGTCCTCGCGAATCTGCCGTTGAAGCTCGATTCGGTCGTCAGCGCGAAACGGGTAGCGACCACAAACCAACCGGTACAGCAGCACTCCGATTCCGTAAACGTCCATCTGAGGTGTCAGCGGAAAACGCAACGCATCGACGTTTTCCGGAGCGACGCAGACAAGCGAATTATGGTCTGCGGTGGGAGACAACTCGTCGGAGACAAGGCACAAAGCAAAGTCCGCGATCTTGGTGAGTTGTTGATTGCTCAGAAAGATTCGCGAAGCCTGCAGACAGCCATGAGCAAGCCCGCCTTTATGGACCGGAACCAAAGCGTCCGTCACCTGGCAGATGATCCGCAGAGATTCCAGCCAGGATGGCCGTCGCGTGTGCAGAAGCTGATCGAGCGTGGCGCCGGAGACGGGCGGCATGGTGACCACGCAACCATCGTGAACCTCACCGACCGACTTTATCGACAGGATTCTGGCCGCATCGATCTCTTGAAGTTGCGTCGCGATGCCCTGCAGCCGTTCGATTCCGGTCAGAGGCACAATTCCGCGAGTGCTGCGGAATTCAACGACCCGAGGAGCAGTAGACGCATCCTCACTCTGCGAATCAGAATCTTGGTCCGCCTGAACATTCACCGCGGCGCTCTTCCCCGTCGCGACTACCGACGACAATTCGTCGCGCGGTCGGACAAGGGTCTCGTCGGCGTGATCGGCAACGTTGGCCGGGACGACGGTTCCATCGACTTTTCCGCGGGATTCGGAATCGCCGCTCTCAAAGGGTGCGTTACTCACGGCAAACCGCAAATCATTTCGCTGGAAGTGGCGGGGCGCAAAGATTCCAGATCTCACGTCATCTGAAAAAAAGGGTGTAATCAGCTGCAGGCTGCGGTTATTCGGTGAAAATGCGTTGGTTGAG
>CALDJX010000629.1 GCA_937899075.1 uncultured Planctomyces sp.
GAGGAAGGCGCCAATGAGGAAGGCGCCAATGAGGAAGGCGCCAATGAGGAAGGCGACAGCGAAGCATCCGCTCCAGCGGCAGCCCTGGTCGTCAAGATCGTCCTGTCTCTGGCCGGAGTGATCCTGTCGGCAAACATCCTTATTCCAGCCGTGACCATCGTCGCGGTTCGTTTGAACGTTCCCGAAGCAGTCATCGCGTTGACGCTGGTCGCGTTCGGAACTTCACTGCCGGAACTGGTAACCGCGATTCAGGCCGCCCGAAAAGGTCACGGCGATCTCGCCATCGGGAATATCATCGGAGCCGACATTCTGAATGCTCTGTTTGTCGCCGGAGCCGCCGCCGCCGTCACGCCGGCCGGACTGACCGTCGACCAGTCGTTCTTCTGGCCGGCCTTCCCCGCGATGCTGTTTGTGCTGGTCGTTTTCCGAATCGGAATCTACGTTTGCCGAACGCAGCTCACTCGCAAGTTTGGAATCGTCCTGCTGGCAGCGTACTTTGCGTACCTCGGAGTCAGTATCGCCGTCGGCGTGAATCCCGGACACTGACGGGCTGTCCAGAACTCCCCGTCAAACGGCATCCTCAAAGAACGGAACGCAGAGTCCGCAGAGGACTCGCAGAGAAAAAAGAGGAGCCCTCGCATTCCTCTGCGTTAAAAGTCAGCATGACTGACAGCCTGAATCTCGATCAGCCACGAAACTCATTCATCCATAAGCGATCCCATCATGCAGACACTTTCAGAAGCTGAAGTTCGACTGCGAATCTCGGAGCGGCTCGACACATCCGAGTTCGCCGGTAAAAAAGTTCTGCTGATCGTTCCGGATGCGACTCGGACCGCCCCGTTGCCGATGCTCTTTGATGCCGTGCACGGAGAACTGACCGGAGTCGGAGCGAGTGTTGACGTCATGATCGCTCTGGGTACGCACCCCGCGATGCCGGAGAAGTCGATTCTTAAACTGCTCGGCATCAGTGACGAAGACCTAGCCGGGAAATTCGCGGACGTCGGACTGTTCAATCACGAATGGGACAACCCCGCCGCGTTGACTTCAATTGGCGAGCTGACAAAGGCGGATGTCGAAGAAATCTCCGACGGGCTGCTGTCGCTCGACGTCGACGTTCAGATTAACGCGAAGATTCGAAACTACGACACGCTGCTGGTGCTCGGTCCGGTGTTTCCTCACGAAGTTGTCGGCTTCTCTGGCGGCAACAAATACTTCTTCCCCGGAATCAGTGGCCCGGATCTGTTGAACTTCTTTCACTGGTTGGGAGCGCTCATCACCAACGTCGGGATCATCGGCGTCAAAGACACGCCCGTTCGGCGAGTCGTTGACCGAGCGGCCACGCTGATTCCCGTCGATCGCCGAGCGTTGACCTTCGTCGTGAACGGCAAGGCGGATATCTACGACCTGTTTTACGGCACGCCGGAAACCGCGTGGGACTCCGCGGCCGACGTCTCGGCTCAGGTTCACATCGAACGAGTCGAGAAGCCGTTCAAGCAGGTTCTGTCGTGCGCGCCGCTGATGTACGACGAACTCTGGGTCGCTGGAAAGTGCATGTACAAACTTGAGTCCGTCGTCGCGGACGGCGGCGAGTTGATTATCTACGCGCCACATCTCGATGAGATCTCAACCGAGCACGGAAAGTACATCACAGAAATCGGCTACCACATTCGAGACTACTTCCAGAAGCAGTGGGACGACTTCAAGCATTACCCCTGGGGAGTGCTCGCGCATTCGACTCACGTTCGCGGAACGGGCACGTTTGAAGACGGTGTCGAGAAGCCGCGGATTCAGGTCACACTCGCGTCAAAGATTCCGCCTGAAGTCTGCGAGCAGATCAATCTCGGATACCGGGACCCGGCAACGATCGATGTCGAGTCGTTCGCAAACCGCGAAGATGAAGGGATTCTGTTGGTTCGGAAAGCGGGTGAACAACTCTATCGATTGCACGATTAGAGCGGACGTAGAACAATCGAAGTCGTCAGGGCAATTTGACCGATTGCAATGACGCTGGAGATGCGGGCAGGCACTCCGATGGACTTTTGAAGATCCGTCACGGCACTACGTACAGAAACGGTCAATTATGGAACCGCAGATTTTCGTCATCGACGATGAGGATAGCGTCCGGGATTCTCTCGATGCATTGCTGGACGCGGTTGGGCACGAGACCCAATCGTTTGCTACCGCCGCTGAATTTCTGGAAGCACTGGCGGACACAGATCCGCAACGGCCCCGTTGTTTGCTGTTGGATCTTCAATTGCCGGATATGAATGGGCTCGAACTGTTGCGCGAGTTAAACAACCGGAACGAGTCGATGCCGACCATCGTGATGACCGGGCACGACGACGAATTCGAGTCAATCGAGATGCATCGAAACGCCGTGGCCTGTTTCCAGAAACCGTTCGACACGTCGCAACTACTGAAAGTTCTGGCTGGAGTGTTTGCGCACGCAACTTGAGACAAGTCACTTAGGATCCGTGTCCGGAACAACTTTCCGATTTTTGTTCTCGGTTTTCGGGTGCCACTGCTGGCTTGCCCAGCAGTGTTTCAATGCTGATTTTCGCACTGCTGGGCAAGCCAGCCGTGGCACCCAAATCGGGAAGTTATTTCGGACACGTTGCTTAATGTTCGATCTGGCCGGAATTCTCATTAAGGCGTCGCGAGTGGTTTCACGAGACCCCACTTTGTTCAACAAGACTCTCTTCAACAGGGCCCTCTTCACGGCGGTCGCGTTTACGATTCTGCTCGCCCATTCTGGCCGTTCAGTATCGGCCGAACCCACTCCGCCTGCGCAGTTGCTCTCGACGGCCGAAGTCCGTGATTTAAGCCGGGCTGAAATGGCAAAGCTGAACGAAGTCCGGATTCGCGGCACGGTGACGTTCATCAATAACGCGTGGAAAGTGCTGTTCGTCTATCAGAACGGCCAGTCCATCAAAGTCGGTTTTACAACGGACCTTCAGGTTTCTGTTGGCACGCTGGTCGAGATCAAAGGCTCGGTTGTCGTGGGAGATCTCGGGCCAGTCGTCGTGGCGACCGACCTTCAATTGCTGCCCAGCGATGATCCCAGTGCAAAGATGAAACCGGTTCCGTTGAAGATCGGCGAAACGACTCCGTTCTCGACAAGTCTTGTCGATCAATGGGTGGAATTCGAAGGCCCTGCGTACTCGGCAGTGGCTGACGACAAGAACCACTATGTCAGCCTGACGGGTAAGCAGTTTGGCGTTTACGCGATCATCCCCAGCTCGGCCAGATTGCCGTCGCTGGAAATTCTTCGAAACGCCAGGCTCCGAGTCCGCGGTATCCCCAGCATCAGCGTGCAGCCCGGCGCCGAAGGGCAGATCGATCTTCTGATTCCCGACTCATCGTTCGTCGAAATCGTCAAAGCTACCGACGCGGCAGTCGATCCGAAGCCTCGCAAGATTGCGGGAATCGGTCGAGTTGATATGCGACGCGGAACGGAAGCTCCGGCCAGAATTCGGGCGGTTGTTCGATGCGTGAGTGATAGCGGGAAACTTTTCGTCTCTGACGAAACTGGTTCGCTGATGGTCGAAACCAATCCCGACGCCCCCGCCGGCCAGCTGGCCGTCGGAGACGTCGTCGAAGTCGAGGGGCGAGTCGTTCGAAATCAGAAACACGCATACTTCACTGCGGCGATGTTCCGTTATCTTGGCAAAGGTTTTTCGCTGCATCCAGAGTTTGTCACCGGCGAGGAAGCGTTGGATCGCCCCGCAGAGCTGGTCGAAATAGACGGAACGCTGCTCTTCGATCCTGCCGAGACGCACGGCCTTCTCATGAAGAATGGCGTTCACAGTTTTCGTGTGCGACCTCACGGGGCAGTTTTGGATGCGATGAGTCGGTGTGGCGTCGGCAGCCGTCTTCGGTTCAGCGGCTGCACGTGGGGCAGCGAGGGCCTCGACACAGACTTTGAGTTATACCCCAACACCGTCACCGTCATTTTTGGCTTACCGGCTGGTGCCCCCGCAGATCGAGACGCAGCATCTGATCAATCGGAAACTCTGGGGGCTGCTCCGCTGGGAGAATCACCGGAGTCGGCAGATTGGTTCTCTGGTGGAGGCCCGCCTTTTCCAGGACCGCCGTTCCCGCCACCTCCGTTCTTTCTGAGTCCACCGGCGGTCATCGCCCTGCTGATTTCACTTGCCTTGCTTGTAGTGGCCATGGCCTGGTTGATTCAGCGTCGTTTGAAAGCTCAGGAGAACGCCCAGGAGAAGTTTCACGATTCAATCCATGAACAGCTCAGCAATCTGTCGCACATCGCGCGGCTCAACACGCTGTCAGAAATGGTCGGCGCGTTGGCTCATGAACTGAACCAGCCTCTCGCCAGTGTTTCCAACTATGCAGCCGCGGCAGAACTGATCAGTCGCAACGAGCCTGCCGATCCAAAGAAACTGGCCGGCCTGCTGACCCACATCGGGCAGGAAGCGTTTCGGGCAGGAGAGATCATTCGGCGATTGCGACACCTCGTCCGCAAGAAGACTCCGGGTGCTCTGCCCGTGCATATCGCAGAGATCATTCACGAAGCTGTCGAGCTGTTCAAAGCTCAAAACGTCACAGCGAATGGGCTCGTGCATGTCACCATTGCCGATGACATTCCGGCGGCGAAGGCGGACTCGGTCCAGGTTCAGCAGGTGCTTCTGAATCTGCTGCTGAACGCTCGGGACGCGACGGAAGCTCAATCCGAACGCGCTCCGGCCATCCAGGTGGACGCTGGCTGGGAACACGGAGTCGTCATTGTCGCGGTTTCAGACAACGGAATTGGAATTGGCAGTTCGACTCCCGATTCAATTTTCGAGCCGTACTTCACGACTCGCGAACAGGGCACTGGGCTTGGGCTGGCCATCAGCCGAACGATCATCGAAACCCACGGCGGACGAATCACTGCGGAAAATGTTTTGCCGCACGGAACGCGAATCACGTTCACGCTGCCGGTGTCGCGAAGTCAGGCGAACATTGCCGGATAGCTGTCTGGCCGTTCGCAAGTTTCTGCCGTCGTAATCAAAGTCAGGTCGTATCGGTTGTCCTGACTGTGCTGGCTGTTTCGTTTGGAGATATACGGGTAACCACGCAGTTCTCGTTGAAGGCGACGCAACTGACGGCTACGTTGGCGTCCGATTCTGCGGCACGATGGAAGATTTCTGGAACAGAAACTTTCTTTGCGTCGCGATTCTTAAAGCCGTCTCTTTCGAAACGAAACGTGACCAGACTTTCCTGATGCAATTTGCAAGTCCTCTAAAACGATCAGCAACCTTCGCCATCTGGCTCATTGCCGGACTGGTGTGCGCGGATGTTTGGCGGATGTTTGGACGAAACCTGTCGAGGGCGCGGTCGTCACGTTTACAAACAGGACCGACTTTGTTTCCGCGATCGGCAACCATCTGGTGACGGGGGAAAGCTTCAGCGGCAATCCTCCGGGCTTTACGCCAATTCCCGTAAACACGCAGTTCGATGTCGGCGCGTTTGACGTTTTCTACACGACGGCAAACAACCAGAGTCAGCCGACTATCGCGCTTCGGAATTCGGCAGGCGACCAACGGCTCGACCTTCAGTTCGACAGCGGCAACGGTGCGGGGGCGTCTGAACTCGGAAGAGTCACGACGTCAATCGAGTTTCGTTTCGACGACAAACTCTTCGGATTCGGGGGCGACTGGGGAGCGCTGACTGGTGCCTTCACATCAGACGACGGAAACATGCTGACGATCACGGTCAACGGAGACACGGTCAACATCGACGACCTGCTTGGCGATCCGCCAGGAGTGGGTGATGATGAAAATGGGTTCGTTGGATTTCTCAGCGACACACCGTTTACCTCGTTCACGCTCACCGGCGCTGCCGTCTTTGCCGTCGATTCGTTTTCCTTCGACAACGCCCTTCTTGTCGGCCCGCCAGTTCCAGAACCGTCAACGCTTCTCGTGACTGCTGTTTTCGGCACCGGTTTTCTATGGAGACGTCGTCAACGGAACCAACCGGTCGCTCAGTCGCCCGATTGACGTTGAAGCATTTGTCTCGCTGGCTTGCCTCCCGGACTGCCCGGCGACTGCGCCGAGACTATCATCTCCACCATGAACAATGACTACGACATCATCGTGGTTGGTGGAGGGGGAAGCGGACTCGCTGCTGCCGTCAGCGCCGCGGAACACGGTGCCAACGTCCTGCTCCTGGAAAAGCAGCCAGCGCTCGGCGGCACGACTGGGATTGCCGTCGGCTCATTCACCGCCAGCCAGACCCGTCTTCAAGAACGAAACGGCATCCAGGACTCACCTGAGTCTCACAACGAAGACGCTGGCAAGTTCCCGGCCGCCGACATCGAAGCTCGCAACAACAACGAGTTGCGCCGGTTCTTTCTCAGCCACTCCGCTGACACGATCCACTGGCTGATGGACATGGGCCTGACGTTTCACGGTCCGAATCCGGAACCGCCCAATCGTGTCCCGCGCATGCACAACGTCGTCCCCGGAGCAAAGGCTTACGTGGCGACGCTGCATGCTCGTCTGATCAAGCTTGGCGGCACCGTCCGCGTTGACTCGCCGGTCGTACGACTTCTGCAGGATGGCAGCCTTCGAGTTACCGGCGTTGCTGTTGAGAGTGGAGCAGGGCAGGGGGGAGAAATCGAGTTCCTCGCGAAACGTGGCGTTGTTCTGGCGGCGGGCGATTACGCAAACTGCCCGAACACAATCGCCCGTTTCAAAGGCGACCGTTACGCCTCGATCGAGGGCATCAATCCTGACGCCGACGGCGACGGCCACCAACTTGCTGAAGCGGTCGGCGTTCAGCTACTCAACATGGACGTCACGTACGGACCCGAACTTCGCTTCGTACCGCCACCCGGCCGAACGTTTCAGCAATTACTCCCGACGAGCGGAGTCGCCGCCAGGGTAATGGGCCACTTGCTGTCGTTCGTTCCGCAGTTTGTGATGAACGCGATGATTCGCCGGTTACTCGTGACCTGGCAGCATCCCGAGAACTCGCTGTTTGACGACGGAGCCATCCTGATCAACCGCAAAGGCTGCCGCTTCTGCGACGAAACACTCTGGCCCGATCGGGAAATCGCTGTCGCCGCTCAGCCGGAAAAAGAATGCTTCATCCTGCTCGACCGTTCGCTCGCCGAGCGTTACAGCCAGTGGCCCAACTTCATCTCGACCGCCCCGAAGATCGCCTACGCCTACGTCGCCGACTACTTGCGGCTGCGTCCCGACATCGCCATTCAGTTGGCCAGGCTCGAAGCAATCGCTGACCGGCACGCAATCCCGCAAGAGTCGCTCCGAAAAACAATCGCTGAAGCGAACAGCGAACGAGCTTCCAACAATCTCAAGCCTTTCGACGATGCTCAGTGGACACTGCTCGGCCCGGCAAAGGCCTACTTCACCACGACGGAAGGCGGAGCGGCGATCAACCAGCAGTTTCAGACGCTCGACGAAAACGGCCAGCCCATCACCGGCCTTTACGCCGTCGGCCAGACAGGTCTCGGAGGTCAGATCCTGTGGGGCCACGGCCTGCACATCGCCTGGGCCATGACCAGCGGCCGCCTCGTCGGCAAACAACTCGCCACGGGTTCCAGCAAAAGCATTCCGAATTAAGAGTTTCATCTGAGTGCTGCCGGATGACGCCCGCATCAGAATCTGTCATCGTCCTCTCGCAACACGATGACGAATATTGAAACCCTGATTCACGGAGCAACGCTATGAGTGATGTGCGAGATTTTGGAGCTGTCGGAGATGGCGTCACGGACGACACCGAAGCCATCCAGCACGCAATCGACGATGGCAACGGGCATCTCGAGTTTCCACGCGGCGAGTACCGGATCTCCCGCACATTGTTGATCGATCTTGAGAAGCGCAGTCGGACGTCAATCAGTGGCGCCGGCGGAACAGCCAAAATCGTGATGCACGGTCCCGGGCCCGCGATCTTTCTGAAAGCGACTCATGCGAAGACTGCCGACCCGGGTGGCTTTCGCCCTGAAGAATGGCAGCACGAAAGAATGCCGACTATCGACGGCATCGAGATTGAAGGTCGACATCCGGAAGCTGACGGAATTCAGATTGTCGGCGTCATGCAGCCAACGTTGACTCGAGTGTTGATCCGGCAGGTCCGAACCGCGGTCTATGTCACCGACCGGGCACGCAACATCGTCATCAACGGATGCCATTTTTATCACAACACGGGAGTCGGCATTCACCTCGACAAAGTTAATCTGCATCAAACGATCATCGCTGACTCACACATCAGCTATTGTCGCCGCGGCGGAATTCGCATTGAAGACAGCGAGATTCGAAATCTGCAGATCACCGGAAACGACATCGAGTACAACAACTACCGAGTCTTCGCCAAAGAATTTCCTGGCCCGGAAGCCGAAGCCGAACCCACCGCCGAAATCTACATCGACGTCGTGAACGGCACGATTCGAGAAGGCACGATATCGAGCAACACAATCCAGGCAAAGTACAGCTCGAACGGGTCAAACATCCGCTTCATCGGCAACAGCGAAGCGGGAGACCATCTAGTCGGCATGTGGACGATTACCGGAAATCTGATCGGCAGCCAGAAAAACAACATCCACCTGACCGGCGTCCGGGGAGTGATCATTTCCGGCAACTACATCTACAGCGGTCATCATAGAAATCTGCTGGTCGAGAGGTCGCGGAACATTGTCGTTGGGTCAAACACGTTCGGCCACAATCCTGACTACAAGGACAAGGAACTGGCGACGGGAATCCGCTTTGAAGACTCGGACAACTGTGTCCTGAACGGTGTGCAGATCCAGGATGCTCAGGCCGGACAGCACACTGTCGCCGGCGCAGTTCCGATTGAACGTGAAGCCCTGGTCGAGCTGGTTCGATGTCGACGAGTCAACGTCACAGGCTGCCAGATTCTCGACGGCGCTTCGGTCGGTCTGCTGCTCGACAATTGCGAAGACACGCTGGTTTCAAGCTGCTCGATCATTGATCAACGAGAAGTCCCACTGATGAAAACCGGCGTCGAGTCGCGAGGTGTGGGAAAGGGGAACATGCTCGTTCAGAGTCGAATTTCCAGAGCCTTGGATGCCGCTGTTTCCGGACAGGGAATTGTTCATACGGAAGGAAACCTGATTGATTGACACGGGCTACCAGGTTTTCCTTGCACAATGTGACAAATCCGCATAACCTGCCTGATTGCAATTTCCTGTAATGTGCATCTTACCCATTGTGGCGTCGGGAGAAGAGAATGAGACACTCAACCACGGTAATGCTGACCCTGTTAATCTCGTCTGCGACTGCGGGGCTTGCTGCTGCCGATGAGATTTCCAATCAGGCTCAGGTTTCAACGCAATCGTCTGCCATTGCCGCCGCTCGATCCGAGTTGAAGGAGCTGCAGCAGCAGCTCGAATTGATGGAGAAAAATTGCGGAGTTTGCCAGCAGAGCCAAACACAGTTGGCGACTAGCAACACTCGATTGTTTGTCGTCCAGCGCCGCCAGACATGGGTTCCGGCATCTCAGGCTGCCAGCTTTGGAGTTGCAGGCACGGTTGCGTCATCGCAAACAGCCTTTCAGAGTTTCAGTAGCCCGACATTTGTCAGCCCTGCATTTGTCTCATCCGGAATGGGAGTCTCGAATGCTCCATTCGGGTTCGCTCCGGCAGCCCAGTCGTTTGCCACCTGCGGCAATGCAAATGCCAGCTCGCTTAGTTCATTTTCCCAGGTCGGGACCAGTGTCCTTCCCGCCAGTCCGGGGGTTCGGCATTCCTCGTACGATATCTACTCGCAAGGTGCGTTCGCGCATTCAGCCAGTCGATTTGGAGCAGCCGCGGTGGCTCGTCCCGTCTATCAGACAGAACACTTCCGAGGTGTCTCTGGATTCATCTCGACGAACGCCGTTCCGAATTACGCTGTGTATTGATACTGCCGTGTCGTTTGCGTTGTCGGGGGAATTGCTCGCACAGTTTCTTTTGAAATGCTCTTCGGTTTCTTTCGTTCCGAAGGATCTCCGATGAATTCGACTTGCGAATCGCCGGAGAACTTTTTGAAGTCGCCAGCCGCGACATTGCTCCCACTGCCTGGCTACCGCTCCCACTGCCTGGCTACCGCTCCCACTGCCTGACTAAAGCCGAGTATCCGCGAACTGCTGCATGGTCTGACCGAACGGGCCGTCGGCGATTGGACGGATGCTGATTGTTGAGCCGAGTGACCGCTCGATCGTCCATTGGCCGCGTCTTTCGGTAATCGCTCGGATGTTGCGGGTCGGTAGAAAGAATGCTCCTGCGACGCGGCTGAGAAAATCCGGCAGGAGATGAAGGTCGTCCTTTCCAAGTCGGATGGCCTCGTTTTCGACGAAGTCTTTTTCTCGAAGCTCACGGCGTTTCAAAAACGGGGACAGAAACATCAGCGGCGACCACAGCACTGCCGCTACTGTCCACATCGGCGATGTCGCTGATTGTTCAACCAGACGGCGTTTTGTGACGGTGCGATACGGCAGGAAAAACAAGCCGTTTGCGGTTTCATAAAAGACACCGTCGGATGGTAACTTTCGCCGCACGACGCGGACGTGCCCCATGCGGCCTCGCACCTCGCCAACAAGCGAGCGAAATCGTCCATCGACTTCTTCCGGATTGATCGTCTCGGGCAGTGCGTCCTGACAATCCGGGCAGCGACCATCGCGGGTCGACACCCACTGGCAGCACTCCTGGCACAATCGGATCGACATGGTGGCTGGTACGTTGAAAGCGGAAACTGGTTATTCACGAAGGCAACGCACTGCGGTAGGCTGTGCGGCTTCGCCCAAGTGTACCGGAGCGACAAACGCAGACTCAACGGCCGAGAGCAGGAGCAGACCGCAACATGGCACTGAATAAGAAACACAAGAAACAACTGGAAGTGATCCGCAAAAAACTCCCGCAGCTCAAGCAGCAGCTGGCGGGCGAAAAAGAACAAATGGACGATCCGGAGTCCATCAGGCGCATCGAAGCCGAAATTGCGAAAATGGAAGAGCAGCGGCGAGTTATCGAAGCGGAAAAATAAAATCCTTCATCGAGCTTCGGCGAATGCCTGCCTGACTTTGAGGGCAGCTATCACTCGGTCCGTCGTTTTGTGGTTGGGTTGGGCAAGCGGACTCCCTTGCCGTTCCGTCGGATGGAGACTGCCTCGGGCGAGGCAGCTCAGTTCGACTTTGGTATTGGGCAGGTGCTTTGTCATCGGACGAACAGTCGGAAGCCCAGCCCCAGCAGCGGACTGATCGGTTTTGTGAAGATGAAGAGCGGCGCGGACGTGCAGCCGAGTCGGCGTTTGAACTCGTCTGCGGATTGACCGACGTTGATCGTCTGGACGCCCGTGTCGATGGCCGCAGCGAGGCCTCGGTACAAGGTGTTGAAATAGATGGCGGCTTCTTCGTTACGTTCGTAGTCGATTCCGCAGTACAGCAGCGCGTGGTGTTGTCCGGTCCCCAGGCCACAGGTGAATCCGACCACGCTGTCTGCCTGACGGATAAAGGCGAAGCGGGACTCTTCGGGAAACTCGCGGGCCAACTCCTGGAAGAATGAAAGTGGGACCTTCTCGAAGCGAAAGGCGGCTCGATCGAGCACGTTTTCATAGAGCCGGTAGACATCGTCGGTAAATAATTCCGGGACACCTTCGGCACCCTGCCGTTGTTCGACCGTCATTCCCGCTGCTTCCAGTTGGCCGGAATACTTTCGCATGTTGGCTCTTGTTCGCTTGCTGCGAGTTGCGTAGTAGTCGTCGAAAGTGGTCCATTCGCTGTTCAGAGTCCATGTCAGAACTGACTGACTGCACGCATAACTTCGTGTGGTCAACGACTGAAGTTCGTCGGCTTCTGACTGTGTAAACTCCTTGAACAGAATCAGTTTGGCTTTGTGACTTCGGGCCAGTTCCTGTGCCGTTCGATCGAGTACCTCAACGAGTGCCGTCGGATCAGTACCCGGCCGCATCTGCAGATGACTCTGCCCGACACCGACCGGGTGACCACAAATGAGCAACGGGATCGACAGATAGCGGGGAAAGAGGCGACGGATCAGCTCCGTTGGTGGCCGCAGCCAGTTTGGCAGCATCAGGGCACCATCGACTCGATAAAGAGAGAAGCAGGTTGCGGCGACTGGTCGCCCCGTCGAGTCGCGAATCAACGCTCCCCATGTCTGCGTTTCGGAAGTGATCGATCGGTTCAACACGTTGAGGAACCGCAGATCCATAAATGGATTCGTGGCAACATCACAAACGCT
>CALDJX010000630.1 GCA_937899075.1 uncultured Planctomyces sp.
AGTACATCGATCGTCAACGTCGCGGTTCAACCAGCGAGTTCGTTCAGAACGTCGCGCTGCCGTTTCACTTCAGCAGCCAGCGCACCGATCAGCCATTTCGATCGGGGCCGTACGGCGCGTTTCTTGGTTCCGGTTTCAATCCGACGTGGACCGAGTTCAACGGCAAAGGCACGGTACATATCGAGAAGGACCGAGGCAGCGGGTTCTCGTACAGCGGCCCGGAACCGTACCTCGGCTGCTCGCGCGACACGCATTTTCAAATTTCTTCAACGGCTCCGTTGCCCGGCGTCACGATGGACCGGCTTGATCGGCGAAAGACACTGCTCGAACAGTTCGATGATTCGCGGCGGCACTTTGAGAAGACCGAGGCCGGCGCGTCACTCGACAAGTTCCAGCAGCAGGCGTTCTCGCTGGTCAGTTCGCCGAGCGTGTCAAAAGCGCTGGACACCCGGCTGGAAACGGAATCGACGCGCGATCGTTATGGGATGACTTTGTTTGGACAGGGTTGTCTGGCAGCTCGCCGACTCGTTGAATCGGGCACACGCCTGGCGACCGTTTTCTGGGATGAGTACGGCCTGGCTGGCGATGCCTGGGATACTCACTTCAAGCATTATCCCCGGATGAAGGATCAACTGATGCCGGGCTTTGACCGAGCTTACTCGGGTTTGATCCTTGATCTGGAAGAACGCGGTATGCTCGACGACACGCTGGTCGTTTGCCTGAGCGAGCACGGCCGCACGCCGAAGATCAACAAAGCCGTCGGCGGCGGAAGAGACCATTGGTCGAAGGCGTACGCAGCGATTTTCGCCGGAGGTGGAATCGCAAAAGGAAACGTCATCGGAGCGACGGATCGTCACGCAGGCGAAGTGTTGTCTCGTCCGGTTTCTCCCAAAGACGCCCTGGCCACGATGTACCACCTGTTGGGAATTCATCCGCACACGCTGCTGCACGACCGCGGCAACCGACCGGTTCCGCTCGTTCCTGAGAACAACGGAGTCGTCCAGGAAATGCTCGCCTAATCGGCGACAGGCATCCGGATATGCGGAGCGCGGACCGTTGAGAGTTTCGCCAGTTCAGCTTCGGCGGCGCGGATGCGACCTTCCGTGGTGCGATGAGTCATGATTACCAGCGGAACGATAAGGACGCCGCCGTCGTTCGAGTCGTCAACTTCCGGAGCTTCGTGCTGGATGATTGACGCCAGACTGATTTCGTTGCGGCCGAGGATGTCAGCGACGTCGGCGATGACTCGCGGTCGGTCTTCAACATTGAAGCGAAGGAAGTAGCGTCGCTGGATCTGGTCGGCAGGCATGACGGTTAAGCCGGAATCATCCTGCCAGAGATTCAGCCGCGGAAACGTCTGCTGAGCTCGGCCGATCGCAATGTCGACAAGATCAGAGACAACGGCCGAGGCGGTTGGCATCTGACCGGCACCGGCGCCTGAAAGAACAAGTGGGCCGACGGCGTCGCCGTGCAGTTCGACGATGTTTAACGCTCCGTCGGTTTGCGCGATGGCTCGTTCAAGGCGAAGGAGCGTCGGCTCGACGTGCATTTCCAGTTGATTCCCGACGACGCGCGTCACGCCGAGCAGTTTGACTCGGTAGCCGAGTTCTTCGGCGTAAAGCATGTCGGCCAGTTCGAGCGTGTCGATACCCTGCCGCGGGAAGTCGTTCAGCTCGACCTTCTTACCCAGAGCAAGTTGAGTAAGCAGGATCAGCTTTTGAGCAGCGTCGGTTCCGTCGACATCCATCGCCGGATCCGCTTCGGCGTAACCCAGGGCCTGAGCTTCAGCCAGGACGTCTTCATACTGCCGTTGCTCACCCAGCATTCCGCTCAGAATAAAGTTGCTCGTGCCGTTGAGGATGGCCTCGATCGAAACGACCCGGTTGCCGGTCATCGAACAACCCATCGTCGCGATGATGGGAATTCCGCCGGCGACGGCGGCTTCGTACGCGACGCAGACTCCGGCTTCGCGAGCGGCGGCAAACACTTCGTCGCCGTGTTCAGCGAGGAGTGCTTTGTTGGCAGTCACCACGTGCTTGCCGGCGGCGATCGCGGCCAGCACGGCCTCGCGCGCGGTCGTCGTTCCGCCCATCAGCTCCAGGACGACGTCGACTTCCGGATCGGAAACGGCAGCGTTCCAGTCGGTTGTCAGTCGGTCGGCCGGAATGTCGACATCGCGAGCCTTCGATGCGTCTCGAACAACAACGTGCCGAATGTCAAATGTTCGACCGGCTCGCTGACTGACCGGCGAATCGGGGCCTGTCAGAATTCGAACGACTCCGGACGCAACGGTTCCCAGACCAAGGATCGACAGACGAAGAGCAGGTTCAGACATCTCAATAAAGCTTTCGAAATCGGCAGTCGCGGGCTCAAGAATCGTGTTAATACGAGGTTTTTCGTGCGGTTGCCTCTGCGTGAGGCGGGGAATCCTATCGCGTCGGCCTATGGAATTCTTCCAACGCCGGAACGAACTTACCGTGACTTTCGAGGCAACGATACAGGTGGACGCGAGCTGCGGCCCCGAGGCCGATTGCGAGTGCGGGCTGCGGTCCTATAATCGTCAAATTCGATGACTTGAGGCATCCAATGAATCAACAGCTTCTGGCAACAGAATCCGAAATATCAGTGTCTAAACCCGCTAATTCTCCGCTTGTGACTGACGACTCGTCGGCGAATGCGCAGCGTTCGTCTTCCTGCGTCCGGATCGGAGCGGTCAGCTATCTGAACTCGAAGCCGCTCGTCGAGGACCTGACTGAACTGCTTCCCGAAGCGACCGTCAGCCTCGATTACCCAAGCCGCCTGGCCGATCAACTCGCGGCGGGAGATCTGGACGTCGCGCTGATTCCGTCCGTTGAGTACATGCGGGGCACCGATTACGAAATCATCTCCGACGCCTGCGTGGCCACTCGCGGACCGGTGCTCAGCGTCAAGCTTTACAGCCGCGTCGATCCAGGCGCGATTCGGACGCTCGCGCTGGACGAGGGATCCCGGACCAGCGCGACGCTCGCTCGAATCATGCTGCTGGAGCGGTACGGTGTTGACCCGACTCGTCAGCCGTTGCCGATCGAAATGTCCGTTCAGCATACCGACGCCGATGCCGTGCTGGTAATCGGCGACAGAGCCATGCACGCTCCGACCGAGCAGTTTCATACGGTGTGGGATCTCGGCGAAGAGTGGCTTGTCTGGACGGGGTTGCCATTTGTTTTTGCGATGTGGGTCGCTCGTCGCGGAGTCGCTTCTTCCCATGTCGAGCAGATGTTGAGCGAGTCTCGAGATCGCGGCGTCGCTCGGATTTCTGAGATTGCAAAACGTGAAGCTGCCAAACTGAACATCTCGGCGGAAAACGCCGAACGATACCTGACCGATAATCTTTTCTTCCGCCTGACATCGGCTGAGCGAAGCGGCTTGCGGCTGTTTCAACAACTGGCCGTGCAGGCGGGACTGGCTCCTGAAGGAGTGGACCTTGTCTTCCGGAATTAAGCACATCCTCGATAAGGCCGTCGCCGGCGAACGTCTGTCGCCTGAAGACGGACTCGCCCTGCTGCAGTCGCACGACCTGATCGCGATTGGCAAAGCCGCCGACGCCGTCACTCGCCGTCTGCATCCCGAGCCGTACCGAACGTACAACATCGACCGCAACGTCAACTACACCAATGCGTGCGCGGCGGTGTGCGACTTCTGCGCGTTCTATCGTCCGATCCGGCACGAAGAAGTTTACGTGCTCACAAAGGAAGCGTTGCATCAGAAGGTGCAGGAAACCGTCGACCTGGGCGGTGACCAGATTCTGATGCAGGGCGGTCTGCATCCGAAGCTGCCGCTGGAGTGGTACGAAGAAATGCTCAGCGGTCTCAAGTCGGCGTTCCCGCAGGTAAACATTCACGGTTTCAGCCCGCCGGAGCTGCATCACTTTCACAAGCTCAGCAACCTGCCGTTGGAAACCGTTCTGCAGCGTTTGAAGGATGCCGGCCTGGGAAGCGTGCCTGGCGGCGGCGGCGAGATCCTCGTCGACCGAGTCCGTAAGCTGATCACTCGTGGAAAAGTTCTGTCCGACGGCTGGCTCGAAGTGAACCGCGTCTGGCACAAGATCGGCGGCAAGTCGACCTGCACGATGATGTTCGGCCATGTGGAAACTCTGGAAGAACGCATCGAACATCTGGATCGACTGCGAAGCCTTCAGGACGAGACTGGCGGATTCACCGCATTCATCTGTTGGACTCATCAGCCGCCGCACGAGGCTCCGTGGTACGACAACCGCAAAGACGGCGTCGATATGTCAAAACTGCCCGAAGCCGGCGCGTTCGAGTACCTCAAGACGCAGGCCATCGGTCGGCTCTACCTGGACAACATACCGAATATTCAGTCATCGTGGGTCACGCAGGGTGAGAAGATTGGTCAGATCGCGTTGTCGTTCGGGGCCAACGACATGGGCAGCCTGATGATTGAAGAGAATGTCGTCTCGCAGGCCGGAACGGTGTATCACCTGTCGGTCGAAACGCTGCGAAAGTGCATTCGCGAAGCCGGCTACATCCCGCGCCAAAGGAACGTCTTTTACGATTACATCGACGAGGCAGACGAGTCCGGCGAGGGAGAAACTTCGCCCCGTGCCGCTTCGGTGGCGCTGCCCGTTCTTAACTGATCGAACTCGTCCGGCGAGCGAATTCGCACGCCCAAATGCCATTGTTCTGAGTGTACAGTCTCGGCAGGGAACCCCGCACAGGGTGCGGTGTGCCCCTTCGACCTCGCATCTCGCGAGGATCCATAGAGACCATTACACCTGACAATCGAGCATCACGATGATTGAGGTCAGCGAGCTGACAAAATGCTTCTCCGATGCCAAACGGGGAACCGTCTCGGCGTTGGGCGGCGTGAGCTTCGAGGTGAAGCCGGGCGAAGTCTTCGGACTGCTCGGTCCGAACGGAGCCGGCAAGACAACCTGCCTGCGAATCCTGAGCACCGTGCTGCGACCAACGAGCGGCCGCACGATCATCTCAGGCTATGACGTTGCCAACTATCCGGCGCAAGTTCGGTCGCGCATCGGATTCATGTCAAACAACACCGGCATCTACGATCGCATGACCGCGTGGGAAATGGTCGAGTACTTCGGCAAGCTCTACGGCCTGACCGGCGACGCTCTCAACAGTCGCATGGATGAAGTCTTCACCATGCTGCAGATGCACGAATTCAAAGACCTGCTCTGCTCGAAAATGTCGACCGGGATGCGACAGAAAGTTTCAATCGCCCGCACCATCGTTCACGATCCGCCGGTTCTGATCTTCGACGAACCGACGTCCGGACTGGATGTCCTGGTTGCTCGAAACGTGATCGAGGCTATCTCAAAGCTTCGCGACGCGGGTAAGTCGATCATCTACTCAACGCACATCATGTCTGAAGTCGAACGACTTTGTGACCGCGTCGCTGTGATTCACAAAGGCCTGATTCTGGCGATGGGCACTCGACAGGAACTCTGCGAACAGCACGGATCCGACTCGATGGAAGAACTTTTCTTCGCACTGATCGATCGTTACGACGCAGCGGCCGCCGCATCATGATTCCTGCAACCAGCAAGCGGCAAAATCGGTAATTCACTGCTTGCAGAATCTGACGCAAAGTCGCTAAGCCGCAAAGAAAACGCAAAGAGTGAAGGACCGATGGAGTCAATCTCAGAGACCTCAGACAATCAAAGTATGCAGAAGCCAATTCTTACCAATCCTTTGCGAGCCTCTGCGTCTTAGCGCCTTTGCGTCAGACAAATTCGCACTGACTAATCTTTAACATTTACAACCTGGACACTGGCAGGAACATGCTTCCTGACTGGAGCCCGAAATTATGGAAGTTACCTGGAAAAACGTCTGGCTGATTCTTCACCGCGAGGTGCGGGATCAATTGCGCGATCGCCGGACGCTGTTCATGGTCCTTGTTCTGCCGATCATGCTGTACCCCGGCCTCGGGATCGGCATGTTGCAGATGACGATGTACTTCACCGAGCAACCTCGGCAGGTCGTCATCCTCAACGCGGGTGAACTGCCTGATCCGCCGCTCGTTGAAGAAGGGGCGTTCCCGACTCGCTGGTTCCGCGATGCGGAAACGTCGTCCAAGCTGCGAGTCCTCACTGATGCGGCCGACGACGAAACTCAGCTACCTAATGTTTCCGCCGATGAGCAGAAGCAACTGTTGGTAGACGCCGCAAAGATTCGTGAGCTGATCGAACAGCGCAACAGGCTTGTTGAACAACTCGCTCCGTGGAACGCTGACCTGGCCGACGAGCTGCCGGGAGTACAGTCTGCAAAGCTGCGCAACGCGATTCAGGATGGAGAAACTTCCGAACAGCCTGACAACTACGAGGCGCTGGTCGACGAGTATCTGGAACTGAAGAAAACAATTGGCGAGCAGTTTGCAAACAGCAAGCTGCAGGTACTGATGATCGTTCCCGATGGGTTCGGCGAAAATCTGAACGCTGTCAACAGACTCCTGGCCGACCGCAGTTCCGACAGTGAAGAACTGATGAATCTTCCGTTGCTGCGGCCGATCCTGGTCCGCAACCGCGCTGATGAAAAATCCGACGTCGCCTATCACCGTGTTCGAGAAGCTCTCGATAAGTGGGAACGGCAACTGCTGAAAGATCGTCTCGAATTGGCTCAGCTTCCCGAAACGGTGCCGGATCCGGTCAGCCTGCTGTCGATCGACGTAGCCAACGAGGACGAAATCGCTGCCAGCATGTGGGGCAAAATCTTCCCGGCTTTACTGATCATCATGGCTCTGACGGGAGCGTTCTATCCTGCCATCGATGTGGCGGCCGGCGAGAAAGAACGCGGCACGATGGAAACGTTGCTGATCTGTCCGGCGAGTCGTTCTGAAATCGTCCTTGGAAAGTTCCTGACCGTCCTGCTGTTCAGCATGGCCACGACGATGCTCAACCTGATCAGCATGGGCTTTACGGGAAAATATATTGTCTCCATGACGTCCGGCGTCGCTGGAGCCGGCATGGGAGCGGTTCCGCTGCCGACTCCGCTGGCCTTGTTCTGGCTCGTGATCCTGCTGATTCCTCTGGCTGCATTCTTCAGCGCGTTGTGCCTGTCGCTGGCCACGTTCGCCCGCAGCAACAAAGAGGGACAGTACTACCTGACGCCACTCTTCATGATCACGATGGGCATGACGATGTTCTCGATGTCGCCGTCGATCGAGCTGACAGCATCGGGCGGCGCCTCGTTGTTCTACTGTGCGATGCCGATCGTCGGCCCGGCGTTGCTGCTTAAAGCGTTGCTGATGAACCCGGGCAACACCGAAGTGCTGGTCTTCGCGTTGCCAGTTCTGATGTCGAGCATCGGCTACAGCCTGATCGCGTTGTGGTGGGCCGTCGAGCAATTCAAAAGCGAAGACGTCCTGTTCCGCGAGGCCGAGCAGTTTGATTTGAAGCTCTGGATGAGGCAACTCCTTCGCGACAAAGAACCGGTGCCAACATTTGCCATGGCGGCCGGCTGCTTCATGCTGATGATGTTTCTGCAATTCCTGACGATCAAACTTCTGACCGGATCAATGGTGGGTGTGACGGCGGAGAATCTCAGCAGGAAGATGATGGAGCTGGCCGTCGTTCAGCAAATGGCTCTCATCGCCGCTCCGGCAATCTTTATGGCCGTGCTGTTTACATCCAGCGCCCGCAAGACCCTGCGTCTGAGAATGCCGAGCGGTCGAATGCTGGCCGTCGCGATCGCGCTTCCGTTTGTTCTGCACCCGCTGGCGATCGAGCTGCTGGCCAGTCTGCAAAATTTCTTCCCGCAACTTCCCGACAGTGCGAAAGCCGCCTTCGCCGCCATGTCTGATGACACGCTGCCGCTTTATGTGATCATCGGAGTGTTCGCGCTGACGCCGGCGCTGTGCGAAGAAGTCGCTTTCCGAGGCTTCATCCTGTCCGGCTTCGGCAGTGGCGGCCGCACCGGCGTGGCGATCGTTCTGTCGAGCGTCACCTTCGGACTGATCCACATGGTCCCTCAGCAGGTCTTCAACGCTTCACTGCTGGGGTTGGTTCTGGGTCTCATCGCCGTCCGAAGTAATAGCTTGCTGCCGGGCGTCGCGTTCCATCTATGCTTCAACAGTCTGGCCGTCTTCCACGGAATGGCCAGCGCCAACGTCTCAGAGTCGAAGCCCGACTGGCTCGACAACGATCTCATTTCGTGGTTCGTCTCCTGCCCGAACGACACACTTCGGTACAACTTTCTCACGCTGATGACGTGTGCCGGAGCCGCGTTCCTGATGATCCGCTGGCTGATCAACCAGGGAGAATCCCGCAAGGATCCAAACGCTCTCCCGCGCGTCCAGCCCGAAACCATCGCCCTCACCGGCGCCGCGACGTAGTGTTCTGGAGTTGATATTTCCCGATGATTTCGGCCAGAGGGCTTCACGCACTCGCGCAGCGGGAGAGTGAAAGAACGTTTCGCTCGTGTGCCACTGGCTCTGCCAGTGCAATCGCAATTCCGGAAACTACGGGAATCAGCACTGGCGAAGCTGGTGGCACGATCTCGACGCCTTGTTCCGCCGGGACAGGTTGCTAGCATCCTCGCAACCTGCCCATAGTGGAGAAATTCATGGCCGACGATCCAGCTCAATTGAATATCCGAGTTCCGCAGCCGATTCACAGTTGGGTGCAGCGGGCGTCGAAACGGACCGGCCTGTCTCAGAAAGCGTTTATCGTTTCTCTGATTGAAGAGGCGATGGATCGCTCGAAAGGGCCTTCGCTGTTCGACAAGCCTGAGGAACCGCCGTCCGCCTCGCTGTTCGAAGGCGAGATGCCGTTTCGATTCATCGATCTCTTCGCCGGAATCGGCGGGCTTCGAATCGGTCTGCAACGAGCGGGCGGTCACTGCGTCTTCTCCAGCGAAATCGACACGTACGCTCAGAAGACTTATCGAGCGTGGTTTGGCGAAGAGCCCGCTGGTGACATTCAGGACTTTGTTTCCGGCAAAGGCATCCCCGAGCATCATCTATTGGCCGCCGGTTTTCCGTGTCAGCCGTTTTCGATCGCCGGAGTCTCCAAGAAGAATAGCCTTGGCCGAGAGCACGGATTCAAAGACAAAGCGCAGGGCACTCTGTTCTTTCAACTGGCTGAAATCATTGACAGAAAACAGCCGGAGGTCCTGCTGCTCGAAAACGTCAAGAATCTGAGATCACATAACAAAGGCGACACCTGGCGAACGATCCGCGGGCGTCTGACAGATCTCGGTTATGCGATCTTCGATCAAACGATCGACGCTGCCGACTACGTACCTCAGCACCGCGAGCGAATTTTCATCGTTGGATTTCGCCGCGACATTTACGGAGACAATCCGCCGTTCGAATTTCCGGATCCCCCCGAAGGTTCGCGGCCAAAGTTCCGAGACATCCTCGAACCAACTGCCAAAGTTCCGGCGAAATACACGCTCAGCGACAAGCTGTGGAACTACCTGCAGGAATATAAGAAGAAGCACGCCGCGAAGGGCAACGGCTTTGGCTTTGGCATGACGGACCTCGACGGGATCAGTCGAACGCTCAGCGCCCGCTACTACAAAGACGGAGCCGAGATTCTGATCCCTCAGAAACGCCGAGGCCCCCGCCGGTTGATGCCGATCGAAGCCGCTCGCCTGATGGGCTTTCCGCCGGAGTACGCCGAGAATCAGGTCGTGTCAGACACGCGAGCCTACAAACAGTACGGCAACGCCGTCGTTCCTCTTGTCGCCGAGGCGGTTTCAAAGCAAATCGTCAAAGTCATGAAGTGGCAGCGGGTGAACCTGCCACACTGATTTGCTACGGCTCAGCTTATTCTTCAATCTCCGGTCGACGCGGGCGACCGCTGTCTGATTCGTTTTCGCCTGCTCCGCCGGAACCAAAACCGCCCGACCCGAATCCGCCGCCTCGTCCGAAACCTTCAGGGTCAAATTCTTCGCGCGTCAGTTCTCCGTCGCCATTCGCATCGAGTGCCAGAAGAACCGCCGGGCTTCCTTCAATTTCCTCAGCCGAAAGCTCGTTGTCACCGTCTGAATCAAGGTGAGTCACGAGTGGATTCGGAGGTGGTTGATAACGTCCACCTCCGAAAGAGTTTCCGCCGCCCGGAAATTCCCCGCCGCCGGGATAGCCCTCGCCTGAGTAGTCTTCCATTTCAGACATTTCATCCTCGGAAGGGGCGGGGTCGGTCATGGCCAGAGCGAGATCCGGAGCTGCTGGCGTCGCAAAGCTGATGACCTCCTCGGAATTGTCCTTCGACACTCTCAGCGTGATCTCATACTCGCCCGACTTGAACAGGCTGAGCCACGAAAACCGGTAGTAGTCCATGATCCCGCTTGAATCCGCATCTTTGACTTCCGCTGGTGAAAGCGTCATCAACTTTCGAGCATCGGCGAGCTGAAGCTGGACTTCTTCATTATCAGCAAATGCCGACTGCACCGCGTCCAGCGACATCGCGTAACCTCGCTGTGCCCGAGCCTCGATCGCGACAACAACGAGCAACAGACCGATCAACCCCCAGACGATTACTCGCTCAACAGGATTTCGCGACGGCTTGTCCGTCGGTTCGTTCACCGTTGCTTCTGCTGAATCTGCCGACATGACCACGTGCCTTTCCGAAATCCCTGATGCAACAGCATGACCACGGCGGCGACACCGCCGCATGCGGACAGCAGTACTACCAGGAATAACTGAGACAAGCCAGAAGCTGGCCGATTCCGGGGATCGATGATCGTTTCGTCAGAGCAGCATTCAATTCTTCTTGAGACTTTGCTCATTCCCAGGAAGTGCTTCTGTTTCCTCGATTGATACGGCTTCGCTGGTCACCATGACGAACGAACGATTGCCGGCTGGTGTGGCCTTTGCCGACGAAACTCCTGTGGCTTCGAGCAGGATAGATGTTCCAATTGGAAGCTGAGGAAGAGGAGTAAGGGCATGCTCGGCATTCGCGCCGGCAGGCTCGCGACAATCAACTGACAGCCGAACGGCTCTGCCATCTCCAGACACGACAGGCTGAAGACTCAGCATCCCAGAGGCATCCGCTTCATCACAAAAATGAAGCTGACACTTCTGCCCATTGAACAGCGTCACCCGTGGCAGGCTTTGTAACTCGCCCGCACGGCGTAACTCCGTCGCTTGTTCTTTCGTCAGGATGGTTGTTCCTCGGAAAACACCAATTCAATGCCATTCTTCAGAGACCGCTGTCGATTTCGAGTAGTGCCTCGCAGCGACTCGATCCGGCTGGCATTTACTGACGCGATATCAAACGATTCTGGATTAAGCGTGACCACAATTTCTTCCGCACGAATGAGTGACGAGTCGGCATCACTGGTTGACTGTGTTTCATCCGGCTTGAATTTGTTGTTCGAGTTGCTTGGATGCATCATTCAAAAACGAAGTATTGACCACGGAAGGCACGGAATTACACGGAAGGAAGAGAAACGTTTTCCGTGTAATTCCGTGTCTTCCGCGGTTTGCTCTTTCGAGCATTGATCCAGAGTAAAGCGGTGTTGGTTGACTTCGTCAGGCGGAGGCTGACCTACTACATTGCGATGTCTCGGATGGCCCATTCATGGAGAACAGTTCATGACGAACGATGCCGCACAGCCTGGTGAACAGTCAAAGGATGAAATTCCCGCTGCGAAGGTTAAGGCGGAGCGATCGCGATTTTCGGTCGAAGGCCTATCGACTCGCATGTGGGGCGTGACGACCGCAGCGCTTGTCGTGTCGATCGGGCTGACTGTCTGGAGTCAGAAGCCGGCCGGGCCGACGATCACGATTCGCTTTGTGCAGGGATACGGGCTGCGACCGGGCAACCTTCTGCAGCATCGCGGGATTGAGGTCGGGACGGTCACTTCGGTCGAGCTTGCCGATGACGAACAAGGCGTTGCCGTGCAGGTCGAGCTGTTGGCGACTGCGGCGAAGCTTGCCAGGCAGGGCAGCGAGTTCTGGGTGGTCCGCCCGCGAGTCAGCCTGTCGAAAGTGACGGGGCTCGATACGGTCGTCGGAGCACGCTACCTCGAAGTTCAACCGGGACCGCTGGGTTCGGACGCACGATTTGAATTTGACGGTCTCGAAACTCCACTGTCGCTGTCGGATTCCGAGGCGGTCGAGATTGAAATCCGATTTGAAAACGGCGACGGGTTGGCAATCGGCGACGAGGTCCAGCATCGGGGGATCGTGGTCGGTGAAGTCACGTTGGTTGATCTCAACAGCGATCTCACTGGTGTCGTGGTTAAAGTTC
>CALDJX010000631.1 GCA_937899075.1 uncultured Planctomyces sp.
TAGAGCTGGCCCGTTGGGCCGAAGACACCTGACCGACTTATGTATAAACAACAGGGCGGGAACCCAGACTGCAAGAGTCGACTGCCTGCAAACCTTCGCCCGTACCTGGCGGTTGGTAGCCCGAGTTCGGCATGTGTCTCCGTTGCAAAAGTTGAACGAAAATCGTCCGATCGTTGATTTTTGCTGGAATTCGAGGTCGCAAATGCCGAATTATCGATAAGGCTTTCCCAGACTTCCTTGTTCAACATGGGATCGCCGAGCTGCCTTTTCGCTCAATTCAGATCGCCAGGACAGGATGTCCAATGTCTATTTTTTCGTCGTTCAAACTCCGTCGTGCACGAAGCCAGCGGAGGCGAAGTATCAACAGCCGGTCAAACCAGGCTCCGGCTCACCACGGTGAGAAGCTGCAAGACCGTACGTTGTTAACGACGTTCATGGTCTCGTCGACCGCCGACAGCTTTGACGATGTGTTTGGCGATGGAGTCGCCGTTGACAGAAACGGCGTTGATTCGTTGCGAGGCGCGATCCAGGAAGCGAACGCGCTGGCTGGTCCCGACACCATTTATCTCACGTCGGGAATCTTCACTTTGTCGTTCACCGGGTTCGACGACGACAATGCCTTGCGCGGCGACCTGGATATCACCGGCGACGTAACGATCATCGGAGCGGGAGCCGAGAACACCATCATCGACGGCGGCGGCATCGATCGAATCTTCGATATCTTCCCCGAGGCGACGGTCAATATTTCTGGAGTGACCATCCGGAACGGAACCGCTCGCAACGGGGCCGGCATCAGAAACACCGGCACGCTCTTGCTGGAAAACAGCATCGTCGAGAACAACGTCGCGGAGGGAGAATTCGACTCGGTCGGCGGCGGCATCGCGAACTCGCAAGGCGGCGACATCACTCTTGTCGGAGTCATCGTGCGAAACAACACCGCCGAAATTCACGGCGGAGGTCTCTACTCGACAGATTCCACGGCGACGATTATCGACAGTACGTTCGAGAATAACTCGACCGAGATGGATGGCGGAGGGATCTCTGTCTTCAACGGCAGTCTCGACATGACCGGCGGGGCCATTCGGAATAACTCTGCGGTTCTCGATGGCGGCGGCTTGAGCTTCGAAAGTGCGATTGTCTCGCTGACCGACGTGTCCGTTTCGAATAACACCGCGACGGAAGAAGGCGGCGGCATCAACGCGATCGGCAGCGGCGCTGAGTTGCTGGTTTTCACCAGCACAATCGCCAACAACACTGCAACCAACGAAGGCGGTGGAATTCGAGCTGTTGGCGTGACGGTCGGCCTGATGGACACGACAGTTTCCGGCAACACAACGACGCTGGACGGCGGCGGGCTCTTCAGTGACACGTCGCTTGTCGAAATCCAAAACAGCCTTTTCGCGAACAACTCGGCCAGCGAAGACGGAGGCGGCATCAGCAGCAATGGATTCACCGGGGTGCTTGGCGTCAGCAACTCGACCTTCTCGGGGAACACCAGCCTGCTTGCGGGTGGAGCCATCTACAACGCGGCCGCTGGCGGTACGACTCTGATCAACACAACGGTGACGGCAAACTCAGCCGGCACATTCGGCGGCGGGATCAGATCGACGACGCTCACGAACCTTGGCAACACCATCGTTGCTGAGAACACGGCCGTCACTGACGATTTCGATGTGTCTGGTGCGTACTTCACGCTCGGCAACAACCTGATCGGGCGAATTGACGACGCGACCGGATTGTTCTTTGAGCGTAACAATGACCAGATGGGATTCTCGTTTTCCGTTCTGGATCCCGGCTTACAGCCGCTTGCTGATAACGGTGGCTCGACGCAGAGTCATGCATTGATTCTGGCAAGCCCAGCCGTCGATGCCGGAAAATCACTCGGCGCCGCACAGCTTGATCAGACGGGCAACTTTCGCAACTTCGATGGCGACAGAGATGGCGTTTATATTGTCGACATTGGATCTGTCGAATTCGTGAACGAGACCGTCACGTTCACGGTCAACACAACCGCAGACACCTTTGACGCGGTGACTGCTGATGATTTTGCCTTCGACAGTTCTGGCACGATTTCACTTCGATCCGCCATCCAGGAAACGAACTCGATCATCGGAGAGGCGATCATCGCTCTACCGGCGGGCACTTACACGCTGACTCGCGACGGCATTGGCGAAGACTTCTCCTCGACCGGCGATCTGGACATCAATGACCACCTGACAATCCGCGGTGCCGGAGCCGGAACGACCATCATCGACGGCGGAGCCATCGACCGGATTTTTGACGTCGCTCCGAATGTCACACTCGTGTTGAGCGGCGTCACGATTCAGAACGGGGCCGCTGAATTCGGAGCTGGACTCCGCAACGCAGGCGGCAATGTCATTCTGCAGGACGTTGTGATCACCGGAAATGTTGCGTCGGGGTCGAGCACCTCTGAATCGCACGGCGGAGCTATCTTCAATGACCAGGGAAACATTCTGCTGGAAAGAGTGACCGTCACCGGCAACTCTTCCGAGCAGGACGGCGGCGGAGTCTACTCGTTCAACGGGTTCATCGAGGTCAACGACAGCTCGATCGACGGCAACGCATCGTCCAGGTTCGGCGGCGGGCTGACACTGAACGGCGGCTCGGCTGACGTCATTGACTCGACGATTTCCAGCAACACGGCAACCGATGACGGCGCCGGGATTTCGGTGTTTCCTGGTTCAACGTTGACGATCGACTCATCGACCATTAGCGACAACGTGACTGACGACATCGGCGGCGGGGTCTACTAGCTGAGTTCCAGCGTCACGATCATCGAATCCACCGTCTCTGGGAATTCATCCGGCGCAGACGGCGGTGGCCTTGTCGTTGAGTTTTCATCTTTGCGGTTGTTGCGAAGCACGGTTCATTCGAATTCTGCCGCCGGAGACGGTGGAGGCATCACCGTCGCCAATGGCAGCGCAACGATTGCCCAAAGCACGATCTCTGGAAACACGGCGGTCGGAAACGGCGGCGGCATCGCCAACTATGATGGCAGCAATCTGAATGTTACCAGCTCGACGATCGTCAATAATTCATCGGAGGCCACGACCGGAGGAATCTGGAGTCCCGGCTTTCTGAGCAGTGGCAACACGATCGTCGCTCAGAACATTGACATCTTCGGCCGGCCGGACATCAGCGGAACGGTCTTCAGCAAGGGCTCGAACATCTTCGGAGTGAACACCGGAATTCTGGGCACCGTTAACCGGCTGAACGGCGACCAGATCGGCACGGCAATCGTTCCTCTCGATCCGCTACTGACGGACCTGCTCGACAACGGCGGGCCAACGCTGACTCATGTACCGCGAACTGGCAGCGTTGCGATTGATACTGGAAAAATAATTGACTTCCGAAACGACCTCGGTCAGTCGGCAGAGTTCTGGGCGACCGATCAACGCGGCCGAGCCCGCGTTCTCGATGGAAACCAGAATGACGCCGATCGGATCGACGTGGGAGCCGTCGAATTTTACGGACTGACTCTGAACGCCGATTCGTTCGGCAGCGATCTCCAGTTGAGCCTCGAAAGCGAAGGCGTCGTACTTGCTGATAACCCGGACACAGTTTCGGTTGGCTCGGCCAAGGTCTACTTCCAGTTTGGCAGCGACGAACTGGATCACCTGCGGATTCTCGGAACCAACGTCGACGAGTCGCTGACTGTCGATTTCTCCAACGGAAATCCACTTCCGTTTGCGGGAATCGACCTGCTCGGAACAGGCACGACTGACTCAGATTCCTTGGCTCTTAACGGGGGTTCCGCGACCGAAACGGGGCACGTGTTTGATTCGGAAGTCGACGGCTCGGTGACCGTCGATGGCCGCCGAATTGCCTACACGAGTATCGAAAACCTGTCGGACCTGGTGGACTCATCGTCGCGGAGCATCGAGTTTGCCGACGGTACTGCCGCCGTCGCGATTTCCGATTCGGGGAGCAACGATGACGGGATCAGCTCGCTTGATCGTGATGGGTTCGGGACGGCAGTGCCGGTGCGGCTTGGTGGTGGGGATCTCAGTCTGACCACCGGCTTCGTCGATAACATCATCCAGTTTCAATCCGTCGATGCGGCGTTCACCGGGAAAGTGAATGTCGACTCGGGCGACGGAAATGATTTCGTTGATCTCACGCTGCTCAGTTCGGACAGCACAATCGATGTTGGAAAAGGTAACGACACCGTTCTCAGCGGTTCGGGTGATGACACAATCAATGGCGCGATGGGATCTGACTCGGTCTTCGCCGGCGACGGTGATGATGTCGTATTCGGTGGTGGCGGTCGCGACACGCTGAAAGGCGGCGACGGCAACGACATGATCAACGCGCAGGGCGGCTCTGGCGACTTCCTCTCAGGAGGCAATGGTGACGACACTCTGAAAGGCGGAGGCGGAACGCGAGACCGCATCGTCGAGCAAGGCAACGTCGATTTCACACTGACCGACGGGTCGCTGACCGGACTTGGCAACGACGTCATTGGCGGAATCGATCTGGCGATTCTAACGGGTGGATCTGGAGACAACCGACTGGACGCATCCGGGTTCAGCGGGAAGGTCACTCTTGACGGAAGCACGGGCGATGACACTCTGATCGGTGGTGCAAACAGCGATCGACTGGTCGGTGGCTCGGGTAACGATTCGCTGGACGGCGGCGGCGGCAATGACTGGCTGCTGGGCGGCAGCGGCAACGACTTCCTGTTCGGCAATCACGGAGAAGACACGATTCTCGGCGAAGGCGGAAACGACACACTGCAGGGCGGCCGCGACCGGGACACGCTGGACGGCGGCAGCGCATTCGACCGGGTGTTCGAAAGCGTCGACGTCCGCAGTTTTGTCCTGACCGACGAGCAGCTTCGAGGGTACGGCACGGACACGCTGCGTAAGATTGAAGAAGCTCGCATCGAAGGCGGCGTTAACACGCTATCGATCGACGCATCCGGTTACACCGGCCGGGCAACACTTGTCGGAGCAGACGGCGTCGAGACGATCATCGGCGGGTAATACTCTGCAAAGTTTAGCGCGACGCAGTGCCAAAAATTTCGGCGAACGCAGTCCGGTAGGCAAGTTCGCTCGTCGGGAACACGCTTTCGAATGAGGCCTTGTCGACGGCTCCGTGCTGGAAGCGGCGTTTTTCGAAGACGGGCATTGTGATGCCGGTGACGGCTTCGACTCCGCGGCGAGCGACTTCGCCTTTCAAGTCGTAAAGCTTGCCGTGATCCCATTCGGTCAGCTCGATGAACGGAATTCCTTCGGCGACTTCGATCACGTTGGGAAGAGCGAACGGGCTGAAGCCGCTGAAACCAAAGTGCCGTGCCGGCGCCGACGTTCGAACGTGGCCACGACTTTGCCCGCCTGAGTACGTCAACGAATGCTTGATCGCATGAACGCCCCAGCCTTCGTGGTAGAGCATCTGGTTGTTCAGGACGCTGCGGATGGTGAGTTCCGGGTTGTCTTCGATCGGGTAATCTTTGAGGTTCTCGTCCCCGCCGTCGCCGTCAGCGAGAAACTTCCAATCGGGATACCGTTTTCGGATTTCTCGACACAAAGCGATGCCCATTGTCGCGGACTGAACGTCGAGCGGTTTGTAGTCCTCGGTGATTCGAATCGCTTCCACATAGTCGAGTGAAGATTTCGGAACGTCGACAACTTCCAGAAATATGCTCAGGTCGACATCGTCCAGGAAGCGTGCGGCCTGTTCAGCGTCGAGGCTGAGTTGTCCGGCCTGATTCTCGTCAGTCGCCGACAGCGTGAACGCCTTCAGTCGCGAAAGATTCTCGCCCCGCTGTTTCATCAGGTGGTACAGCACGACGAACAACGCACCGCTGTCGACGCCGCCGGAAAACATCACGCCGATTGGAGCCAGTGGATCCTGCCCGTTGATTCCGTCGAGCCATTTTGAGCATTCGTCAGCGAGTGCTCCGATGTAGGCCTTGCCGATTTCGTTGAGGTCAGTTCCCTGACAGTTGCGTTCCGGATCAAAGTACCGCGTCAGCGTTGGGTTCGGATCCGGGCACCCGACGAGTGACAATTCGAGAATGTGATGAGCCGGCACCATCCTTGTGTAAGAAGGGTGAAACTGATCGTCGAACCCTTCCTGCTTCAGCCATGCGGCGATTTCGTCGATTCGTTCAGCAACGATCAGACACGGACCGGCAACCTGTTTCGCCAGGAAGTAACGCATCGGCCGCCCGATCGAACGGGCCATGCGAATGCGTTTTCCTTCGCGATGCAGAAGTGCAAATTGTCCATCGATGCCGCGGACCTTTTGAGCATCGCCGCTGCCAACCTGCTCGACGGCTTCTACAACGGACATGTTGAAGATTGTGTTGCCGGCTGGGTCGAGAAGGTTAACGAGGCGTTCGACGTAGGCGTGGCTGTGCATGAAGGAATAACCTGAAAACCTGGCTGCGACTCGTGCGAACTTGCCTACGCACCTTCGCGAGTTTGCGAAATCGACTGGTTTGGACTCGGCGGAAGCTTGAGAACTTCGTCCGGATAGAGAGAGACGATGTACTCGACGATGTCCCGCATCGAAACGACGGCTACGGGATGATCGGCGTCGTCGACGATGGGAACATGACGAAAGCCACCGACAGACATACGATTTAAGGCGTAGACGAGTTCGTCGTCGATGTGGAGTGACTGCGGATTCGGCGTCATCAGCTCCGCAACAATCGTCGCGTTGATGTCGATTCCTGAGGCTGCCACTTTGAGCAGCACATCGCGTTCGCTGAACACTCCAACGAGTTTTTCGTCGTCAACGATCAGGATGATGCCGACTCGTTCTTCGGCCATCGATTGAATGGCTTCGCTAACCTTCGCCGTCGAAGGCAGGCACACAATTGGATGAAGCTCCGGCAAGTCTTTGATCGGGTGCTTTAGCGAATGACTGTCGAACAAATCCTGCTCAGCGGCAACGTCTGCTTCGTCGTCAAGGTAGTGGTCAACCATCATGTGCTCCTTCGGGGTTGAGAGGACTTGTAGAGTGGCCTGGAATCGGCAGTGCCTGACCGACCCCAGCAACGTAGAAGTGAACTTTCCAGAGTATAGTTTCGGACCGTCGCGTCAGGCGTGATTTCTAAATGAATTTCAGGCGTCGTTGTCAGAGGCGACGACGGCATCGGGCTTCTTCATTACGTGAACCACTAACGCTGCGACAATCAATGCGACGACAAAGCCAACGCCTTTCCAGCCAGACTTAGACCAGACGACCCATCCGGCTCCGATCGTGGATAACGCAAAGGCGAAGCCCATCAACAAGTTCCAGATGATTCTACTTCGACCTCTTGGCAGGTCATCGCCTAGTACCGACTTGTTATTCATCAAGAGCAGAAAAGTCAGATACGCAATTGGAAGCAGCGCCATCCCAAAAACGCTGGTCGGAACGACGAGATAGGCGGCTGCCTTTTTCCAAATAAACGGGCCTAGAACTCCAACGGCGGGAAGCATTGCGCCGATACGGTGGTAGGTGCTGCCGTGTGGGAATCCAAAGACTTCGCAAAACGTGAAGCCGGAAATAAGCATGAGGATCGTGATCGTTGAAAGGGCCATTGCGACTACGCCCAATCCAAACAGATAGTTTGCTACGAAGTCGCCAGTTAATGGCGCCAACGCCTTCGAGAGTAACAGGACGTCACGGTTGGCAAGCATTGACGCCAACTGAATGTCGGCCGCTGGCAACGATTCGATCTGCTTCCTCGCGTCGTCTTTCTTCATACCGGGATTGTCTGACTGCACAACCTGAATCAGCAGCCCTTCGAAATCTCCCTTCAGCTTGCCGTCGATTTTTTCTGCTTGGGCTGGCCAATACTGAGTAATCTCTTCGGCCGGCTTCGCGTGAAAGCTGCTCGCCGAGGCAACGACGACGCACCCGGTTGCCAGGATAAACGGAATAGCCATACCTGTAGCGAGGTCAAACAGTGACAGACCGCGAAAGTGTCGATCCCAGCCTTTTCGCAGGAGTGAATACGGAAAAAGAAATGTCATGTTGATACCCACTGCCGTCGCGGCAGCGCTGACCATGACATCCCGTTGTTTATCAACAATCAGGTCGTGCCAATGCGATGCGTGGACACCGGTCTCTTGTACGAAGGCAGCCAATGCTGGTGCGGGATTGCTGATGAGACTTAGATCTGGAATCAGGCCGGAGAAAAGTTGTCCCAGATCAACGCCACCACCAATGAGTAGCTTGACGGCGACGCCAAAAAAGGAGAGCACGACGACGGCAACCATTATTCGCAGGCAATTTTCGTAGATCTTCAATCCCTTCCCGCCACTGTCGTACAACATCGTCACGCAGATTGCTACGAGCAGCAGAACGCCGCAACTAACTGCCTTCTGGTCGGCCAGGCCCGGTATCAGATTCTGCGAGATGGCGGCTTCTGCCAAAGAAAACTGAGGCAAGCACCACACGATATTCGCGGCCATCGTGGCCAATGCCCAGCTCCAGCCAAGGACTGGGTTGATCTGTCTGTTAACGAGACCAAACGGCCGCTCGCCAGTCGAAAGAGTGACATAGCCAATTGCCCCCAGCATGACGACGCCACAAAACATGGCGAGAACCTGCAACCAGAGAAAGCTATAACCCGCTAGAATGCCCAGAAACAGACTGCTTCCCAGCGAGCCGCCGCCAAGAGTGATTGCTGACTGCAGCCAGCCGGGGCCGGACAGTTTTGCCCAGACCGACAACTTAGCGACTCCGCCCTTCGCTTCGGCGTCGAGCAGCATCGCACGTTCAAGTTCGACAGGGGAAGATTGAGCGGCGGAAGACTCAGCAGACATGTATCACTCCAGCGGTTTATCAATGCGGGCAGGAGCCTGAGTGGCTCGAAAATCAGAACCGGCGAGAGTATCCGACCCCTGAAAACAGCACAACTGACGGGAACCTGCCAGCCGGATTACTTCCACGAATCCCGGCCTGGGCGATCGGCACCGCGACCTTTCAGAACTTTGCCGAGAATCGCCAGCGAAATCAGGATCGGCACGAAAAAGATGAGCACTCGAGGCCGGGCAGCCACGGCAACAATCCCGCCAACCACTCCAATTAACGTCCACGGTGAAACATTCGCCCAGGCAGCGGCACGGTTCTTTGTCGGCAGCGCCAGCCAGATGGCTCCGGTCATGACTCCTGCGCGTCGGAAGCCGGCAACCCACATTTCGTTAGCATCGGGCAGAAATTCAAGCACGACGGATGTCACAACGCACGCAACGGCGATTACTCCGACGAGCGGTCGATTGACCTCGATTTTTGTTGAATCTGAACTGGCCGGTGGGTGAGTTACCATTCAGCGATTATGCCGCGATCAGATGCCGACGTGCCAGCGAAGTCACGGAATCAGCCTACCAGCGATCTTCTCGCAGGTCTTCCGGGTGAAGTTCGGCGAATTCTTCGAGCAGTTCGCGCGAGCGGTCGTCCAACTCCTTCGGTACGACGATCTGGATGATCGCGTACAGGTCGCCGGGCTCGTTCGTTTTGCGATTGATGATCCCTTTGCCGCGCAGTCTGAGTCGGGTTCCGCTCGCAGACCCTGGTGGCACGGTCACGGTCACGAGCCCTTCGCTCAAAGTCGGCACGTCGACCTTGGCCCCGAGCGCCGCTTCGGTCAGAGAAATCGGCACGTCGACCAGCAGGTTGGCAGCGTCTCGTCGGAAGTAGGGGTGCGGGGCGACTCGGATTTTGACCATCAGGTCGCCGTTCGGACCACCGCCCATTCCAGGATGACCCTGCCCTGACAGGCGAATCACGCTGCCGCTGTCGACTCCGGCCGGAATGCGAGCAGTGATCTGCTCCGGCTTGCCCGCGGTGTTAACAGTCAGGCTGTAACTTCCGCCTTCCGCCGCCGTGTTGAACGGCACGTCGATCGTTGTTTCGACGTCCTGACCTTTTCGGGCTCGGGAAGCTCGACGACCACCGCCGCCACCGAAGAGGTCGCCAAAGTCAAAGCCGCCGCCTCCGCCGCCACCAAACAGGTCGCCAAGGTCGACCTGTCCGCCACCAAACGGCGAAGCACCGCCGCGTCCGCCGCCCTGAAACGCCGCATGGCCAAATCGGTCGTACTTCTGACGTTTTTCTGAATCGCTCAGAACGGTGTACGCTTCCTGAACCTGTTTGAACTTTTCGGCCGCCGCTTTGTCGCCCGGCTTGCTGTCCGGATGATTCTCGCGCGAAAGCTTTCGATACGCCTTCTTAAGGTCAGCGTCGGACGAATTCCGAGAAACGCCCAGTACCTGATAAAAGTCTTCAGCCATTTAAGAAACTCGTAGGTAGATCAAAGAACGCCGTTCTCTCACGCGAAGTCGCCAAGACGCGAAGGTTTGCAATTTTCTGATCTCAATTATTTGGAGGGAGCGTTGGAGCCGCAGCCACAAACCCGGAAGTTGTTCTACATCTGATTTCTTAGGATCGTGTTCAAAAAAAACTTTCCAATTTTAACCGCAGAGGCACGGAGACACAGAGTTTGACAAGAGGATTTTCCTCTGTATCTCCGTGCCTCGGTGGTTAGATTCTTCTGACGATTTCGGGAAGTTATTTCGGACGCATTCCTTAGCGTCTTCGCGACTTAGCGTGAAACACACTTTCAGGATGGGCATCCTGTGGCGGGAGTCTAGCCACTTTTGACTTCAATCGTAGGCTGGACCAAGCTCCACGCCAGACCGCATTCACTCAGGTAGTAGAGAGTCGACCGGACTGACTTATTCCTTGCTCGCGGCCCAGCGGACGGCGTTGGCCAGCAGTTTGCGGAATTCTGGCTGGGCGAAATCGTCGACGTGGCCGAGCGAGGTGTAAAACGCCTTTCCGCCAAACTTCGTGCGGTTCGTCCAGGCGACGGTTTCTGCAGCCTTATCAGGAATCGCTCCGATGAGCAGCGGCGTCGCGGAGTCGGCCAGCGGGTTTACCACGTAGAGCGAGCCTTTTCCTTTGATCGAGGCTGCGTCGACTCCCTTCAGAATTCGATGAGCCGCGGCGTTGTCTGCGATGGTGACGGAAACTTCGGGGCCGGCTCCGTAGTGGTTGGTGTAGCTGCCTCCGAAAATGTCAGCGTCCCAGGTGTCCCACGATTCGAAACCTTCCGGCGCCGCCTGCTTTCGTAGCAGCAAAGCGTGATTGGCCGTTCGAATTCCGATGATCGGTTTGCCACTCTCAAGATATTTCCGGACGACCGACATCTGAGCGGGCGGCAGCACTCGGCGACGGACGCTGAGCAACACAACGTCCGCATCGTTCAGCACGTCGATGCCTGGCAGGTCATTCCGCTCTTTCTCATTGGCAAACACAAAGCTGACTCGAAACTCTTTGCCGAGATGATCGAGAGCAAACGGCGGCAACGTTTCGTTGGTGCGATATTCCTGCTCGGCAATCACGATCGCGACATGCGGCCGCGTGTCCTGCTTAAATCGAAACGGCTTGCCGCCCAGAATCTGGTCGCTGGTGATCGTCGGGCAAACCCACTTTTCGATGTGCTCGACAATGAGGTCCGTCCCCGTGAAGTGGCTGACGAACGGTTTCATTTTTGGGTTGTACATCGTGTCGGTCATGTCGCGCATCAGAACGACGTTCTTACCGTTCTTCGCCATCTGCCGAAGTCCGAACGGACGGCCGAGCACGCACATGTTCGTGTGCACGCCCAGCAGGATGACGTTTTTGCAATCGTTGCGTTCCAGGATGCTCCAGATCTCTTCGCCGTTGTCGCTGATGAAATCGCGTTGGGCGTCGATCTCGAGCGCCGCCATTTGCGCCTTCCACGGAGCCTTCGGGTTTCGTCCCATCGAAGCCAGCTTCTTTGCCCACGCGGCGTGCTCAACCAGATCGTCATCCTCACCGCCGTCGGTCTGGTCGATCGGGTACTTGCCTCGTTCTTCCTCGGAGATTTTGTAGCACCACTTGCCAATTTCGAGCGGCAACTTGTCGACACGTTTAATCGACTGAGCTCTCTTCCGAGCGGCGTGGTCAGCGTAAGTTCCCGTGCAACTACTGGGCGCGTGAATGATTGTCGCCCCTCGTTCGCGAGCGTTCTTCAGAACTTCGTTCATGCGAGGAGCCATCTCCGTCCCGCGTCGCACCGCGTTCAGACAATGATGATAGTCCCACATGTCGCACACGATGATCGCTGTCTGGCTGGCGGCCCAGGTTTCATCGCGAGTGA
>CALDJX010000632.1 GCA_937899075.1 uncultured Planctomyces sp.
CCGGGAAGTTATTTCGGACACATTCCTAATCCAACAGCCTGAATCGCGCAGGTTAAGATTGTGTGTCGAATTTTTCGGACACTACTGGGCGAAGCCAGGGCGAGTTTTTCGAGCGATATCGATCAGAGGAAGCACTGACAGAGCCAGTGGCACACTCAGCAATCAGGTGATCCGTTGAGTTTCGACAGGCACTTCAAGAGCTACTCGGCGGGATGTCGCCCTTCTGGTTGGACGATGGACCGCGTACAAAACGGCTTGCAAATGTAATAAGGCGTCGTGCCGGTTCGGGATCAGGCTGGACTACGCGACTCAACAAGGACCGCTTCTCATTCCATGTGGCCGGACTCTGAACAAACTCAGGAACTGCTGCGGTCCGCAGTCGAAGGTGACGCTTCCGCAGTCAATCAACTGCTGAATCGTCATCGCGAGGCGGTCCGCAAGATGGTTCACATGCGCATGGACCGTGCCGTTGCCGCACGAGTCGATGCCAGCGACGTCGTGCAGGACGTCATGCTGGAGGCCAATCAGCGGTTGAGTGCCTACATCCAGAATCCGTCGATGCCGTTTCATCTGTGGTTGCGGCAACTCGCGAAAGACCGATTGATCGACATGCACCGCCGTCACCGAGGTGCTCAACGACGCAGTGTCGATCGCGAGCGTTCTTTGGACGCGGCGTACGCGGATCAGTCGTCTTTGAATCTTGCGGCGCAGCTGAAGGATCACGAACTGACTCCGGCGGCGGCGACAATTCGTCGTGAACTGGAAGAACGGTTCCTGGCGGCGCTGTCGGATCTAGGAGAGGACGATCGCGACATCATCGTCATGCGGCACCAGGAACATCTATCGAACAGCGAAGTCGCTGAGGCTTTGGGCCTGTCCTCAGCCGCGGCCGGGATGCGTTACCTTCGCGCGTTGCGGCGTCTGCGAGATGTCCTGGGGAGTGACAATTCCGGCAACATTGGAAGCTGATCCGCATTGCTCGATGGCGAGGTCGACCAGTTTTACATTTCGCCGCTGTCGCGATTTGACCACCACGGCAGACTGACTCCGCCATCGATCGTCAACGTGCTGCCGGTCATGTAGTCGGCATCGTCGCTCAATGTAAACACAATCGCCTTGGCGATTTCTTCCGAAGTTCCCATCCGTCCCCAGGGAAGTTTCGCCGCGCCTTTCGCGATGTCTTCTTCACTGAAGAACTTTCGCTCGCCCGGAGTATCGATCCAGCCAGGGTGAACGAGGTTGGCTCGAACGCGATGTTCAGCGAGTTCGATGGCCGCCGTTCTGACCATGTGATCAATCGCCGCCTTCGCCATGTTGTACGCCATGGCGGTTGGGATCGGGATGACGGCGTGAGGTGAACTGACGACTGTGATCGCTCCGCCTTTTCCCTGCTTGACCATCTGTTGAGCTGCCGCGCGAACTCCGTAAAACGCTCCCCACATACTGACGTCGATCGTTCGACGAAAGCCGTCCATGTCTGCGTCGATCATCCGCTGGCGATCGCTGTACGCGGCGTTGGACACGTAAAGATCGACGCTGCCAAATTCTTTTGCGGTCTGCGCGACCATCCCCTCGACGAATGACTGATCGGCCACGTCGCCCTGCAGGAGAATCGCCTTCTGACCGGCTGCTTCGATCTCGCTGACGACTTCCAGAGCCTCGTCTTTGTTCGATCTGAAATTCAGACCGACGTTGGCTCCCTGCCGAGCCAGTTCCAAGGCGCACGCACGGCCGATTCCTCGCGAGGCACCAGTGACAATCGCGTTTCGCCCTGAAAACTTCATCAACAAGGTTCCCTTCACGGCCGTAGATTTCAGCAGCTTCCAACAGTCTGTTGAGAAATCGTTGACCACTCAGTTTTTGGTGTGCCACTGGCTCTGCCAGTGCAGAATTACGAGTCGTCGTCGAGCTGAGAAAGCACTGGCAGAGCCAGTGGCACACTCTTTCAACGGGCTTCTATTTTCCAGTTGCTCAATAAAGTGAGCGGCATTTCGATGGCGGACGGCCAGGATTGTGACGCCAGTGTGAGACGTCGGCAACTAACGCTCAGCGAACAGATTTCCGGCAGGACTCAGATGAAATTTGGATGCCTGCTTCTTTGTGGATTCTCGTTCGGCGGTTTCATCTGGTTGGTGGTGTGAGGCGTTTCGGTTGCCAATTCAGTACATTCATCGCCAATTGGCTATGGGCCCGCTGTGGGGAGTGGCCATCCGCATTGGCTGAGCAATGCGTTACCTCAGAAATCAACCCCGACGTTCCTTACTCGCGAGCAGGACCTGATGACACAGTCTGGAAATCTTACCGTTGGCTTTATCGGTGCCGGGCGAATGGCCACAGCGCTGGCACAAGGACTTATCTCTGCCGGATTCGTTTCTGCAGACCGAGTTGTCGCGACGGACGTTGTGCGGGCTGCTCGTGAAGCGTTTGCCAGGCAAACGTCAGCTCGAGTGGTCGAGAGCACATCCGCAGTCGTGAGCGACAGCGATGTTCTGTTTCTGGCGGTGAAGCCGCAACAGATGTCACAAGTTCTGAGTAGCCTGTCAGCCATGCTGGAAGATCGGCATCTGATTATCTCAATCGCGGCCGGGCTTTCGCTGTCCGTTTACGAATCAGCACTTGGCACGAACCGGCGAATCGTCCGCGTCATGCCGAACACGCCGTGTCTGGTTGGTGAATGTGCCGCCGGTTTTGCGACTGGCGGTTCAGCTACAGCCGAGGATTCGAAACTTGTCGAAGCCATGCTGACGACTGTCGGTGTCGCCGTGCAGGTCGACGAAAAACTTCTGGACGCGGTCACTGGTCTGTCCGGAAGTGGCCCGGCGTACGTCTATCAGATCATCGAAGCACTGAGCGATGGCGCTGTTCGCGTCGGACTACCACGCGACATTGCGACAAAACTTGCTGCACAGACACTGTTGGGGGCAGCGAAAATGGTGCTTGAAACAGGCCAGCATCCGGGCGAGCTCAAGGACGCTGTTACAAGTCCTGGTGGAACAACGATCGCCGGTATTCACGCGTTGGAAGCTGGCGGCCTGCGAGGAACGCTGATGAACGCCGTGCAGGCGGCGACTGAACGTTCCAAAGAACTCGGTGCGACGTAGCGTTGAAAGAACCACCAACCACCGCGTCTTCCTCAACGGAGGACGACGCGGCGCGAGTCAGTGTGGATGCTTCGTCAATTCGAAGGAGCTGATGTCTGAACCTGAGCTGGTTTTTTCTTCAGCACGGACTGAGCGCGAGCGGTCCCGTGTGCCAGCATGATGGCCGAACCTTTTTGAGTCTCGCTGTCGTTGGCGTCTGAGCCAACAACCTGAACAATGCCGTCTGGCGACTCGTTGACCTTTTCTCTTTGACGAGTTTTCTTCACGGATGCAATTTGTTGGTTCCGGGCAGCTCGCTGCTCGGCCTCTTGCTGCAGATCGGCAATCTGAATCAGAGCGTTGGCTGCTGATTCGAGTCGGTCGTCAATGCTCAACGCCTTCGCAAAGCACTCTGCTGCTTTCTCGCCTTCGCCCAGGCTCACATGCACGTAACCGAGGTTGACCCAGGCGGCTGCTTCGCCACTGACCTGACGGAACAAGGCAAGGCTCTCTTCTGTCTGTCCTGCGTGCCCCAGCGCCAGTGCGAGATTGTTGGTGGCTCGCTTATCTCCGGGCGATTCTTTCAAGGCCATTCGCAGAGCCGACTCGGCTTCGCTCAGTTTGCCCTGCAGAAACAGGGAGTAACCCCAGTCGGTCAAGACTTCCGTGTTGTGTGGATCAAGCTCCAACGATCGCCGGAAATGTTGATTCGCGACGTCGTGGTTGCCGGCTTTGCTTTCGATGATTCCGAGACGATGAGGAATCGTTGCGTTTTTGGGATTCTTTTTGCCGAGCTGCTTGTACCGGTCGGTGGCGTCTCGGAGCTGCCCTTGATGTTCCTGGATACGTGCGATGCTGAGCTGCGACTCAAGCTTGTCGGTATTTCCGATCAGTGCTGGTAGATTGGGGGTCGCCAGCGACGACTGATGGGCGGCCTGGTTGCATCCCGAGGCCGCAATCGCCGTCAGAATCGCGAGAGACAGACATCCGACAAATTTTTTCATCGTAGGTACCAATCCGTGGCTTCGTTACTGCTTCTCTCCGAACCATCCATGGCAAAGAGAGATATGTTTCTTTTCGTGTGTGTGGCGTCGAGCAATGCAGAAAAAAGGGAGCTTTGCGTCAGGAAAAAGCGTTCCGACGCAAAGCACCCTGATCTGTCTAACGGTTTTTCGAAGAACGACGCACTTTTGGATTAAGTGACTGCCTCTAGAAACCGCCACCACCACCGCCGCCGCCGAATCCGCCACCACTTCCGCCTCGACCACCGCTTCCGCCGCCGTTGCCGTTCGCGAATCCTCTGAGGCTTTGATAGTAAGCCGCTTCGGCTTCGATCTGCTCGTAGCCGGGAGTCAGTGCCGGGCCGACGACGACCTTGTTCTCGACATCCTTCGCTCCCAGTTCGATCAGCGTATGAACGATGACTTCGCGGCGTCGTTGGTCGAGTGCCTGGTCGTTGTGAACTGGGAACCCATGAACATCGCTGTCGCGTTTGCTCATCGAGCTGGTTTCGATGATTACTGGAAACCCGGTTTCGCCCATGCGAGCGGCCACTTGTCGAACATGGGATTCCCCGAGGCTGTTCAACCTGGAAGTGTTTCCTTGAAATTCATGTTCGTGAATCACGAAGTCGGACGCTTCCGCGTTGGCTTCCTGAAGCTTCCATGCCTGGTCGCTGCTGGCTCCCAGTGGCAGAGGGTCGGAAGGCTGCATGTAAGCACATTTGTCTTTGCAGCAGCCGACCGTCAGAAGGGCCAGTGCCCCGCAGGTTGCCGCTGACATCAGACGAGCCCGGTTCAAAATTGGCATTGTCTGTTTCCTTATTTCATGGTGCCGGAGCGAAAACACTTCAGTTGTCAGCCGGCACGCAACTGTGAATTTGGTTTGTCTGTTTATCCGCTGGTCTTACCGGTTGACATCGCCGCTGTTGGATTCCCGGTCGGTGTCATCGTGGAGTCGTCGCGGATCATTTTACGCTACTTGGAAAAACCGTTGTCGCCGTGAACGTAGTACTGCTGCGATCGATTGATTGCTTCAAAGTCGTCTTTGCAGCGACAGTTACGGTTCTTGAACAGCGGCCAGACTGTGCTGCGATGATGGAAACCAGGTCGGCCTTCGATGTCGCCGTAGATGAAGAAGTCAACATCGTCCGGCTCGGTCACTTCCATGCCCGGCAGAATTGTTGGAGCTTCATGTGATTCCATGGGTTGTACCAGTTCCGGGCTGACGAGAATCAGCAGCTCGGTCTCGTCTCGCGAGATTGTTTTGTTCTCGAAGAGAGGGCGAAGGAACCTGTTTTCGCCAAGGATGGGGACTCGACTTGAGTCACCACGTTGCTGTTCCTGAAGCAGGCCGGCAATGGCCAGAACCTGACCTTCTCGTAGTTCGACCGTTGTATTCACAGACCGAGTATCGACTCCAAAGATGCCGCCCACTGAGTTCGCGGAATTCAGCGTGCTGAAGCGTGGCGAGACGTTCAGGCGAATTCGATCGTGGTCGAGGACTGTCGGACTGAAGCTCAACTGAGTGCCGAAACCTTTGAATGTCGTTGTGGATGCTTGAGCACCGCCGACTCCGACAACGGTTGGTACTGCGAACTGGCCACCCGAGATTGGTCGATGCAGGGCAGCATCAGTTTCCGACGCTTGAACATCGTCCTGAAACCGGGACCTGGCAGCCCCAGGAGAAACCAAATCATGATCAGATCAATCGCCTGTTGCATCGCGGCCTTGTCACTGACGGCCGGAACCTTGTCTGCTGAACTCTATAACCCAGCCGTGCCTGGAGCTGAGTCCTGCGGCTGCAATGCCGGTGGACCGCGAGCATCTCACGGAACGTGTCAGACATGTCCGACAGGCTCGTGTCCGTCGAGTTACTATCAGAGCAGCCCGATTCCTGGTGGGATTTCGTTCGGCGGAACGTGTCCGACGTGCCCGTCGTCGTATTCGAACATGGGTAATTGCCCACACTCGGGTTCGTGCCCGCAGTCTGGAATGTGCCCGCAGTCTGGAATGTGCCCATCGTGTCAGTCGTCGTGCTCATTGGGCTGGTGCATGAAGACAGGCCTCTGCTGCCTGGACAATCCTTGCCAGATGCCACCTCACTACGCTTACGCACCAGTCAATCACGGCAACTTCTACTTCGCCCCGTACAACTACACGACTCTGCTGAAGCAGAAAGCGTACGCTCAGATGCAGAATCTGGACCCACGATATCCCTACGTCGCCAACACGTTCGCAGCATCATATGCGGCAGTGGTTGGGGATCAGGAGAAAGACAACTTCGAAGAAGACGTCGTTCGTCCGACCAAAGGCCTGCCCGACCTCGAAGTGATTCTCGGCAACAAGTAGTGCTCACCGGAAACATGCCCAGGCCGGCTTCGAATTCATAGCCGGTTGGCTACGGGGATGCACCGAAAACTAACAGCCCGCAGGCGTCACCTGGACACCCGCGGGCTGTTTTCGTTTGTGAGATTGATGACTGATTCGAGCACTTGCGGAATCAGTTTCCAATGACGTGTCGAGCGGCCACAAGAGAAACAAAGGCCCTTGACCGCTCATACGCCATGATGCCCAACGATAAAATTACCTACTTGACCAGTTGCAGATGCAACTCGCTGCTTCCCTCCGGAGGTACGGTGACCAGCAGGCCGGACTCGTTGGCGTTCATGTATTTCTGCGGTACGTCGTAAATGATTTCTGGTTCCTTCGCCTCGGCCGAATCGAAGACCGCAATTTCTGACAGGCTATCGGAACCATCATCAGCGCCTTCGGATGCCGGAGGTTTAGCGGGAGCGTCGCCCTGTATGGCGTAGACACCGGGTCCGGAAATCTTGATCACTGCAACTTTGTGTTCTCCGATGATGGCACCGGGGGCGTCCTGGTAGGTCTTGATCGTGTACCGCCCCTGCGCGTCAGTGATGGCAGATCCAGGCCGACCACCAGCCACTGGGACAAACGTCAGACTGGCTCCTTCCACTGGTTCATCATTCAAGGTGACGATTCCGGACGCTGGCGCCAGACTGGGACGGTCGCTTCCGCCACCACAGCCAGCAAGTATCAACGAAATCAGTGATACGAGAATGAAATAATGAGGTTGTTTGAACGTCATAAATCCGGACTTCCAACTGAGCATGAAAAAACACCGCCGTGAGGTTTGATGCTGCACGGCGGTGAAAAGATTCGGGATGATTCAGCAATCTTCAAATCTATCAGCTTAGGTTTCTGAAACAGCTCTCTACAGTGGCTTTCCATTTCGTGTGGAAAGTCGCGAGAGGGCTGACGCGATCGAGCTGCGTGCCACAGAAACCGGAACGTGTTCAAACACGTTCCTTAGAAATCGCCAATAGGATTGTTGTCAGACTTTGCTCCCAGATTGTTGTAGGTATCGTGGTCGATGTTCTCGCTGAGGAAGCGGACCGCGCCGTCTCCGAACAGGAAGTGGGCACCGCCAATGTGGCGAGACTTGAATCCGAACTCTTCGGTCCAGTTATTCCGCCAGTTGCAGCCGGTCGAGGCTGAGGGGTCACACGTATCCAGGTTAATCGGATAGATCGTGCTGAACATCCCCTGACCGTTGTTGGCCTGCAGCCAACCCTGGCCAATGTGATTACTGCATTCCGGACGGACTTCACCCACGAAAATTGTGTTTGACAATCCGTCGGTCACGTCTTTCATGCTGCAGCTTCGGCCATTGCGGTGAAACGGGCCAGAAACACCCGACCCGCCAGTGCCGCCGCGTCGCCAGCTCAGCCAATTGTCGACGCAGGGTGGAGTACCAGCTCCATTTCCGCCGGCTGGGCTGCCAGCGTTTGACGCTCCCTTGCTGCCCGCATAGTTTTGAACCGTTGTCATGCCATTGAAATTGGTGCCAGCAGTGTCAGAAGGGCAACGGAAAGCCGCGACCGTGACAGTCTGACGCAGCAGTTTTCCGTTCGAGTCGGTGGCGTTATTCACGTTATTGCCAGGGGGGTTGTCAAATGAAATCTGTTCGTAGGCAACGGCCTGGTCTACGAAGGGCAGAATATGTGTCAACATACTGCCCTGCTGATAGCTAGTACCGGAATTTGGGTTGTTCCAGTACGAGCCGGCTGGGAAGACCGTGTGAACGTCCACGTAATTGTGAAGTCCAATGCCGATCTGCTTGAGGTTACTCTTGCATTGGCTTCTTCGAGCGGCTTCCCTTGCCTGCTGTACGGCCGGAAGTAACAGGGCGACGAGGATTGCGATGATCGCAATGACGACCAGTAGCTCGATCAAGGTGAACGCTTTCCGGTGCGTTCGAGTGGTTTCGGCAGCCATTTGAGTTTCTCCGATTCAAAGACAGATACAGTAATGAAGAAAAATCCTCTGAAGTCTGCTTGAAAGACGCCTCGGCGAGTCGTGAACAACCTGTCAGAGTTCGCTGGAGAATGCCAGATTTGCATCAGAATCACAAGCTCAAGCCACTCAGACCTTGTACATTCAATGCTTGCCGTTCAGTCTGCTTCAAACAATGCCGCGTTCATGCGGGGACCGGATCCTGGCTGGTGAGTAATGGCTCCCGAAATCTCATATCACAACCCCCGCGAGGCACGTCGAGCCTCACCCCGAATGTGGCTGGCATTGGTCGCGTTGGCGATGATCGGAACGCTGGCATATTCGGTGTTCTGGCCGCGACCGATTGATCTGGCCGAGCGGTTTCAGGCCGGGCTGGATGCGGTTGAGCGAGGCGATTGGAAAACCGTCAGGTTGTGCGCACATCGATTGCTTCAGGACGACGAGCATCACGCGCACGCCGCTTTGTTACAGGCCTATGAGCAATTGGCTTTGGGGCAGTCTGAAGAAGCGTTCGTGACGTTCAGCAAAGCGACTTCAGAACCGGAAACTCGAGAACTGGCCTATCACGAAGCGGCCACGATTCTTTACGAGGCCGGGCAGTTCAGTCAGACGATTCTGATGTGTCGACAGGTGCTTGAGTGGAATTCTGCACGTACCGACAGTCAGCGATTGCTGGCAGCAGCTTACTACGACATCGGCGCGATGGTTTCGGCGATCAACACCTTGAAGGTTGTTGCCGAGCAGCAGCCAAACGACCACCGACCGCACTACATGGAAGCGTCCATCCTGCACGACTTCGAACGCTTCGACGATGCGGTTCTGGCTTATGAAGAGGCTGCAAAACGAGTTCCTCAGGATTCGATCGCCAAAGACGAAATTCTCCTCGGCTGGGGAGAATGTCTGGTGCAATTGCGTTGTCACGCCGAAGCTCTCATTGCGATGGAGCCAGCTTCAAGCGGACCGGAAGTTGACGCTCAACGAGCGGTTGCGTTGTTCGCTCTGCGGCAGCTTGACACCGCGTTGAAAGCAGCCGAGTCAGCACTGACGCGAAGACCGCATCTTCCAGAAGCGGTTGCCGTGGCGGCTCAATGTTATGAACACAGCGGCGACGTCGAACGGGGGATTGCTCTGCTGCAGGAAGCAGCTGATTTGCATCCCCACGAAGTTGAACTGCATCTTCGACTGGCTGACATGCTCGGCGCGAATGGTCACCTGGCCGCGGCCCTGGATCATCGTAAAAAAGCCGCGACTATTTCAGAGTATCGCCGCGAGTTTTCGAACAAGCAGCAGGCTCTCGTTCACAATGACGACGATGCCAACTTGAGATTCGAGATTGCGCAACTTGCCGAACGACTGGGGAAGATCGAAATCGCTCGTAGTTGGCTGCAAGCTGCGGTGGGAATGGCAACGGCGACTGACGAGATTCGTTCGGCCTGGCAGCAGTTTCAGGAACGGCATCCGCCTGCCCGGGACCCCGACTCGACCATTGTACGGGGATCGTGACGTGCCGAATTCTCTCTCAACCATGACATGCGACCGGCACCTGGTATTCGTCTTTCTGTTGTGCTTCCTGTTGTTTGCTGGCTGCCGTGACGCGTCAAAAGGCGAGCCTGGGAAACCAGCCGACGACCAGTTCGGTGTCGTGACTCCGACTCCTGAAAAACACGCCGCGCGACCATCCGAAATCAAAGAGACGTCGTCGAGCTACGAGTCGGCCATTCGGCTGGAGCCGCTTTCCGCCAATCAGTTCCCGCAGGCCATACCTGACAACGGTGCGCGGCACGGCTACGCGACGATTCTGGAATCGTTGGGAAGCGGATGCGCGGCCGTCGATTTTGATCGAGATGGCTGGCCCGACGCACTGGTTGCAGGCGGAGGCGACTTCGTTGGTCGAACCTGCATTGGTCAGCCGGTCTTCGTGTTGAGGAATTGCGAAACGCATTTCGAAGATACAACCGCGACGAGCGGGATCGGCACGACACGCTATTACCATCATGGAATCTGTGCAGCGGACTTTGATCACGATGGCTTCGAAGATTTTCTGGTGACCGGCTTTGGGGGCGTGCAGTTGTTCTGCAACCTCGGCGATGGAACCTTTGCGGAATCAACAGCCGCGAGAGACCTTGTCGCTGGCGGCTGGAGTGCCTCTGCGGCGTGGGGCGATTTCAATCACGACGGACACCTCGATGTGTACGTCACCGGCTATGTGGATTGGTCCTTCGACAACGATCCACCCTGCTTCGCGGCGGACGGGACAACTCGCGACAACTGCTCTCCCAAAATCTTTGAACCGCTGCCGGATACGCTGCTCATCAGCGGTGGCGATGGGACTTTCACCGATCAAACCGAGGCGTTCAACGTCCGAGCCGACGGAAAAACACTGGGCGTCGTCGCCGCTGATCTGGACGCCGACGGCTTTCTTGATCTCTACGTTGGCAACGACGTGATGATGAATTTTCTCCACCGGAATGAATCGGGCAAAAATTTCGCCGACTGGTCGATCTTCAGTGGAGCAGGTGTCAGTCGACGTGGTTCGCCGGATGCATCAATGGGAGTGGACGTCGTCGATTTCAACAATGACGGTCGCTTCGATATCTGGGCGGCCAACTTCGAAATGGAAAGCTTCGCGCTGTATCAAAACCTCGGCGAGATGCAGTTTCGACACGTCAGCGACATCACCGGCGTGTCAGCGATCGGTGCACACTATGTTGGGTGGGGCACCGCCTTCGTTGATTTGGACCTCGATGGTGACAGCGACACCGTTGTCTGCAACGGCAACGTCGTGCAGCACCCGAAGCATTCTCCCTCGCTGCAGAAAATGGTTCTGCTCGAAAACATTAGCGGCGAGTATTTCGAAGAGGTGACACGACAGGTCGGCGCCGCATTGCTGACGCCTCAGCACGGCCGAGGCCTCGCCTGGACCGACTGGAATCGCGATGGCAAGGTCGATCTTCTGACGACACCGACTCACGCCCCCGCTCAGCTGCTTCAAAACGAGTCGGAAGTTTCCGGCCGAAGCCTGAATGTGCGGCTGATCGGAACTGACTCGCCACGACAACCGATCGGAGCGATCGTGAAAATGGTGACTTCTTCTGGAACGCAGACGAAGCAACTGATCGGCGGAGGCAGTTATGCGTCGACGTCGCTTTCCGAACTTCACTTCGGAATCCCTGAAAATTCACGGCCGACCGAATTGCGTATCACCTGGCCGGCTGGCAGCGAACAATCGGTGCCAATCACTGCGAGCGATGAAAGACTGGTCGTGATCGAGCAACACCTTCCACGACGGAAAAATTCGGACGGGCGGGACTGAGCTGTTCGCCAATTTCAATTTCGTAGCCTTCGCGTCCGCGACCAGCTACCGTGGCCGCCCTTCGCAAAACGCGATCTGTATAATTCAACAATTGGCCGTAAGGTTTTCCCGAAAGTCACCGTCATCTCCGAGTCCGTTAAGTAGTCTGAACCTCGAAATCTCATGAAAGTCACCGATGCAACCCTTCTCCAAAACATCCACGCCATCGATTCCTCAGATCGACCAGACTGTCCCCGAGAATCTTCAGTCCGCAACGTTTGCCTTTGGCTGATTCTGGGGACCAGACGCCCAGTTTGGGGTCATCGACGGCGTGTATCGAACTCGTGTGGGTTACACGGGTGGCGAAAAGAAGTTTCCGACATACCACAGCCTCGGGAATCATACCGAAGCTCTACAGATCGACTTCGATCCGAATGTGATCAGCTTTGAGGAAGTCGTCGAATTCTTCTGGAGCAATCACAATCCGCTGCGTCACGGGATCAGCCGGCAGTACATGGCGGCGGTCTGGTACCACGACGAATCTCAGCGAGAGATTATTGAGAAGACCGGCAAAGCCGTCGCCAGTAAGTTGGGTGGCAAGATTCAGACGCCAGTGCTGCCGCTCGAAGTCTTTTATTTGGCAGAGGGCTACCATCAGAAATATCGATTGCAGCAAAAGTCTTTGATGAAGCATTTCGCCCGGATGTATTCTGACGCTGCGGGATTTGTCGACTCGACAGTCGCTGCTCGTCTGAACGGCTTTCTCTATCGATACGGCAGTCGAGACCTGTTCAATCGCGAAAGTGACGGTTACGGAATTCCGACGGATGAGCTTCTGCAGGCGATCAGTTTTCGAGAAGTTTCGGACTCATCAGAGAGCTGCAGCAGCGGGCAATGTTCAACCTGAGAAGTTGCCGTGATTGTCTGCTTCGTGCGAATTTTAAATCAGCTTCGGCCAACGGCGAGAGACATGGAGCAATTGATGACACAGCAATACAACGAGCTGACACCGGACGAAGAACGGATCATCCTGCGAAAGGGAACCGAGCGGCCCGGAACTGGCGAGCACCTCAACAATGAGGACGACGGGCTTTACATCTGCCGTCGCTGCAACGCTCCGCTGTACCGATCGGCCGACAAGTTTCATTCGGGATGTGGGTGGCCCAGTTTCGATGACGAACTGCCAGGAGCGGTCCGGCACGAACGCGACGCGGACGGATTTCGAGTCGAAATTCTTTGCGAAAACTGCGACGGCCATCTCGGACACGTTTTCGAAGGCGAGCGTCTGACCGAGAAAAACGTCCGGCATTGCGTTAACTCGGTTTCAATGTCGTTTGTGCCGGCAGGCAGCGATCCGCCGGCGAAGATTACTTCCAACTCCGACTGATTCCGGTCACTCATTGTTGACCGACCATTCCGAATTCTGCATGTCGTTCCTACGGAAAGATGTCGGTCATGAACGACGACCTTGAATCTCTGTTGGCCGAAGTTCGCAAGTGTCGGGAATGCGAGGCTCATCTTCCAATGGGGCCTCGCCCCGTTCTTGCGGCCAGCCAGGAATCCCGCATCCTGATCATTGGGCAGGCTCCTGGCCGCCGCGTTCATGAATCAGGAGTTCCATGGGACGACCCCAGCGGCGAACGCTTACGTGACTGGATGGGGATTTCCTCCGAGGAATTTTACGACGAATCCAGAATCGCGATCATTCCTATGGGATTTTGTTACCCCGGAACCGGCAGCAGCGGAGACCTGCCGCCTCGGAAAGAGTGTGCGGAACTCTGGCACGATCGCCTGGTGGCCCAACTGCCAAACGTCAAGCTGACGTTGGTCATCGGCCGTTACGCCCAGGATTACCGCCTCGGGAAGAACATCAAATCGACGTTGACCGAGACCGTCAGAAGTTGGAAAGAGTTCACTCCGATCAACCTTCCACTCCCGCACCCAAGCCCACGAAATAATCGCTGGCTGAAGACGAATCCCTGGTTCCTCGAAGACGTCGTTCCTTACCTGAAGCGACGAGTGAAGAAGCTTCTGAAGTAGCAGACCTGCGGATTGCCCTCGTTCGTCAATTGAATTTCAGCGAGTAGAGATCTGCGTCGGACATTTCGAATCGAAGTCGAATTGGCTGCCCCGCAAACTTCGAGATGTCGGCCCCTTGCTTCCAGACGACGGTTCTCGCGATGTGGTCACCGTAGATCGGCTCACAGTCTTCGAGTGAGAATCCAGGGATTGTTTTGCCGTCCGCGTCTTGAATCTCGACGCGCACCTGCCCGGCGGCGCTCGTCGAGTAGTTGATCTCAAGCGCTGAACCATTGAACTTCAGCGGGCGAGTGGTGAATTCGCTCGTGTCGAGCGGCGCGTTTACCGACACGAAACCGTCGATGCGCATAGAGTACCGTCGGCCGCCTGTCAGAAAGAGCGACATTTCCGTGGGACTCGTTTGGTGAATGCCGATCGCCGCGTAGTTCGCTCGGTTGGCCCAACCTTCGGCACCGATGCCTGGACGAATGAAGGACTGAGTGAACTCACGATCGAACCGGTCTCCGCCGCGAGTGCTCATCATCAGGATGTCTGTCGCCGAGCCGCGTTTCGCCATGAACCGAGTTGGCAGCGCGATATAAATGTGCGGCGCGCGATAGTACGGTTGCGTGCACGGCGTGTAGAGGTGCTCGTTCGGCAGGTTGGCCTGCATCTCGACGAACGGCTTCCAGTTGATGAAGTCCGTCGACGTCGTGCGGGCGATGCCTCGGTAACCCTTAATGAAGCGGCGGAAGTAGCAGACGTAAGCCTGTTCCGAGTCCGACCAGAACGCGTAGTTCTGCGAGTCAAAATACTTGCCCCATTCTTCCAGAACGACAGGCCCGTCCCTCAGCTTCTTCCAGTGAATACCGTCCGGCGAAGTATACGCCTTCAATCCGCCGGGCCCTCGTCGACTGCGAACTTCGAGATGTTCTTTGTGCGGTTGATAAGCCAGGCCGCCGAGAGCTTTATAACGCTCGGCTTCCGGTACGCCTGGCTTCGTATCGATGAACGGGGTGAAGTTGTGAGTGACCAGAAACTCGTTCATCAGCACGACGTTGCCGGCCGGGAACGTCGGATGGGCGTCGTAAATTCCGAGCTTCGGCAGCGTCCAGTTGATGCCGTTTTTGCTTTCTGCGTAAAGGGTGACTTCGCCTTCGTGATACTGCTCCCACCCTTTCTTCCAATGGTTCCCCGGAGTCGTGTCACCTCGGTAGTAGAACTGAAATTTGTCGTCAGCTCGCAGAACCGTTGCATAATGTCCGTGCGGCCGCGCGGGAGAAATTGGCGGCATGAGTTGCGGCGTGTGAAGCTTCAGCGACGTCCCTTTCAGCTCGCCGACGATGTGCCGATCGACAAACAGCTCTCGTTGCGAGCCGATGTCGACGATATCTGGTTCTACGTCCGCAAACACAGGAATCCGAATGACGAACAGACCAGCAAGGGCAAACGACAGTGATTTCAGAATGTGTTTCACGATGCGAATCCAGTATGGAGAGTCAGTTCTGACAGGAGAGTTGCTGTAGTCCTGGGCAAGGATAAACCGCCCAACAGTGTTGTGACGACTCCTCAAAGTTAATCCAGACAAGTCACATGAAACAGCCGGCGGTTTACATTCTGGCCAGCAAACGCAACGGCACACTCTACGTCGGTGTGACGAGCGACCTGGCTGTTCGTGTCTGGCAGCACCGAAACGACATCGTCGAGGGCTTCACAAAGAAGCATGGCGTCCACATGCTCGTCTACTTCGAGCTGCACGACGACATGGAGTCAGCAATCGTTCGTGAAAAGCGTCTCAAGAAATGGAATCGAGCGTGGAAGTTGCGGTTGATCGAAGAAATGAATCCGGACTGGAACGACTTGTACGAATCGATTCTGTGAGACAGCTCAATTTCCCAAATCAACGAAATTCGTCATGCCCGCGCAGGCGGGCATCCAGTCGATTCCAGAATCGGTCATCAATGCTCGCTGGTTTCCCGCCTGCGCGGGAATGACGTGTAGTGAGCATTTCCTATCGTGCCGTGCGGCTTGTGATTACGGAATGGATCTCAGATTGAAATCCCAGACGCATCGCACAAGAAGAGCCCGAAGTCGCTGTAACTACGGGCTCTTCTCGTGGGGCAGGTTTCAGGCAAGTAGACTACGGAGTTTCGTAGCAGCTTCGCGTTGCGACTGTGCAGTCTTCTCCGTTGCAGAAGCCTTTGTCGGGGCCATAGGTGGTTTGGGTGTTGGCGCACCAGAAGTTGCCGTCTCCGGTGGCGTGTTCTCCCGGGGCAAGGCCGGCGTTCAGGAACAGGCCTTTGGACAGGAGGTGTCGGCAACGTTCGCCCTGCACAACTTCGAGTTCGTGTTGCATGGCTTTATCCTTGAGTTTGGAAGGTTTACTGATCTTCGGATTCGTCTCAGAAGTGCTCCGGCGTCATGCCCGCGAAGGCGGGCACCCAGTCAAACGGGTTCTGCTGGGTTCCCGCCTGCGCGGGAATGACGGAAATACTCCGGGAATGACGGAAATGTTAAACGAGGGCAGCGTCGAGTTTGCCGACCGCTCGAAGCAGGGATCGCTTCACTGCGGCGCGGGCCATGGCGACTTTGTATTCGTTCATGGAAAGTGGAGTCGCCTTGCTGACGGCGAGATCGCCGATGTGACCGGCCATGTCTTCGTCCAGGCGTTGGCCGACCAGAGCACGTGCGGCTTCGTGGGCGATCCACGGAGTCGGGGCCACGTGGCCCATCACGATGCGAGCGTCTCGAACGAAGTCGCCTTCCGTCTGCAGGCACACCGAGGCGGCGGCCTGAGGACGATCGAGCCCCTTCGATTCCAGAACTTCGTACGAACCACTCTTCATATCGGCCACAGTTGGCAGCCAGATGTGAGTGACCAGTTGGCCTTGTTTCAGAACGGTGACGCCCTGAGATTCCAGACGCGGCGTGACGAAGAAATATTCGAGCGGCACGAACTGCTCGTCTTCGGGGGTTGGTCCGATGACTCGCACTTTCGCACCCCACGCGACCATCGATGGCGCGAACCGCGAAGCACAAACGAACTTCGCCGGACCGGCGTTGCCGAACACCGCGTGGTATCGGTTGTCGCCGAGTTCTGCGAGTGACTCGCCATCCTTCCGGCCGAGCACTCCGAAACCGTTTCGGAAGTACCAGCACTGAGGCATCTGACACAGATCGCCGACGAGCGTTCCTGACGACTGAATCTGAATCGCCCGGTGACCGTCGATCACCTGCGCGATGGAGTCGTGTCCGGCGAGCAGTGGACTTTCCAAGGCTTCGTCGAGCGTGACAGTTGCTCCAATCAGTACGCCGTCGTCGACCTGTTCGATCGATTTGAGCGTGTCGATTTTTTTGATGTCGACCACCCGCTGCGTCTGCACGGCGTCGCGCTGCAGCAGGCTGATCAGGTCGGTCCCGCCGGCCAGCACCATCGTCTGACCGTCGTGACCGTTCAAAGCTTCCACAGCCTCGGCTTCAGTTGTCGGGCTGACATATTCAAAAGGTCTCATGCCTGGCCTCCTTTCAAAGCGTCCAGCACACGTTTCGGCGTCATCGGCAGAACGGGCACTCGAACACCGGTTGCGTTGGCCACGGCGTTGGCAATGGCGGCTCCGGTCGAAATGACCGGCGGTTCACCCAGACCAACCACACCGCGGTTGTACTCGCTGTCCGGCTGGTACATTTCGACGATCAGTTCGCCGATGTCGCCAATCCTTGGCAGCCGGTAGTTCTCCATATCCGCGTTGATATAGCGGCCGGTCTGGTTGTCCATGATCCGCTCTTCCGAAAGTGCGTAGGCAATGCCCATGATCAAGCCGCCGTAGACCTGACTTTTGGCAGTCATCTGGTTGATGACCAGTCCGCAGTCCTGAACCGCGACCATTCGGTTGATGCGAACAATGCCCGTGTCAGTGTCGACAGAGACATCGGCCATCTGAACGCCGCCGACCAGCTTGCTGGTCAGACCGTCATCCAGCGGGCTTTCTCCGAGTTCCGTGATCGGCACCGAGCCGATCAGTCGACAGGCATCCTTCCACGAGCAGACTTTCTTTTTGCCGGACCAGACGGCTTCGTCGCCGACGGTCAGGCCAGAGCCGTCCACGTCGTACTTCGTTGCAACCTTGTCCAGCAGTTTCCAGACGGCTGCGAGTGCCGCACGACGGGTTCCGCCGCTGACACTGCCGACCGTGATGGAGCCGCCGGAAGGGTTTCCGTAGACGTACTCGCTGCTGCCAATCTTCGCGGTGACCTTTTCAAGAGGCAGCCCGCACGTTTCGGCCAGCACCATCGCGATGACCGTGCGAGTTCCCGTGCCAAGGTCCTGGCTTCCGATCGAAACCTGAGCGGCACCGTCTTCGAACAGTCGAACTTCGGCTTCACACTTCACGGACTGTCCGCCCCAACGATGCAGAGCAACGCCGAGGCCTCGTTTGACCGCTCCGGTGCCACCTTCGCCGTGGGCATGGAAGTTTTTCTTCCAGTCCATCAGCTCGGAAGCGCGATCAAGTTGAGCTCGATAAAGGTCGCCGTTCTCTTTGGCGACTTTGTCGAGCTGGCCGAGGTTGGCCTTGTACAGATCGACCGGGTCCATCTTCAGCTTCGCGGCCAGATCGGTCATGGCCGTGTCGGTGATGGCACAAAGCTGAGGATGATTCGGAGCTCGCCAGGCTCGATTCGGTCCACAGTTCGTCTTGATGCCGGTCGCTTCGACCTTCTTGTTTTCAAATTCGAAAACGTACGGCATCTGGTTGCCATCGATCGTGCCTCCCTGAGGCCCGTTCGTGCCCCAGTGGTGACTTTTCCAGGCGGTGATCGTGCCGTCCTTCTTCGCGGCCAGCGTGACGTTTGCGAAGCCGGATGGTCTGGTGCCCGGAGTTTTCAACTCAGTCGCACGGTCGAGCATCAGTCGAACTGGTCGGCCGGTGTCTTTCGACATTTGAGCCGCCGCCCAGCCCCATTCGTCGGCTGCGAACTTCGAACCGAAGCCGCCACCAATGAAGTTACAGACGACTCGAACGTCGGCTGCGTCGAGACCAAACTTCGAAGCAAACTGCTTGCCGGTCGTCGAGACTGCCTGCGTCGAATGTCGAGCGATCAGCTTCGGTCCGTCGTCGCCGTCGTTCCAGGAGCAATGGGCTCCGTGAGGTTCCAGGCACATGTGACTGATCGTGTGGATGCCGTAGTAGCCTTCGTGCACGACGTCGGCTTCTGCGATCGCTTTGTCAGGATCGCCGACTGTTCGGTCGACGATGCCTTCCTTGGTAGCTTCCGCCGCGCGAGCCGCTTCGAGGTCCTGCTCGTCGACAACGTGTGGCTGTTCTTCGAAGGAGACTTCGATCGCTCGCACGCCGTCTTCGGCGAGGTCAGCAGTTTCGGCGGCAACGGCTGCCACGATGTCGCCATCCCAGTTGCACTCGTCGCCTTCGTTCTTAAAGAGGTACACCGTGTGAACGCCGGCAATTTTCTTTGCCGCGTCGACGTTCAGTCGAGTGATCTTCGCATGGCCATGTTTGCAGGTCAGCAGGCGGGCGTAGAGCGTGCCTGCCTGATTCATGTCTGCGGTGTACTTGGCAAAGCCGGATGCTTTGTCGAGTCCGTCGATTCGAGTCGTCTCGGAACCGATCAGCTTGTTGGAGGCTCGCGGGCCCCACGAAATTGTTCGCTCGGCCATTATGCACCTCCCTTTACGATTTCGAGAGCACAGGCGGTGATGCCTTTGTACGTCCCGCAGCGGCAGATGTTGCCGCCGAGTCCGTCCTGGATTTCTTTCAGAGTGGCTTTCGGTTTCTGATTCAGAAACGCTCGCGTCGCCATGACGAATCCCGGAGTGCAGAAGCCGCACTGCATCGCGTCGTGCTTAACAAAGCCCGAGAGGACTTCGTCGATGTTGTTGCCGTTGCGCAGCGATTCGACCGTTTGAATCTGCTGGCCCTGAACTTCGATGGCCAGGCGAGTGCTCGCGTAAACGGCCTTGCCGTCGATGATGATGGTGTCGGACCCCGAGCAGCTGGTCGTGTCGAAGTCGTCTTTGCAACCGGTCAGGTTGAGCTGGTCTCGCAGCGCGTCGAGAAGTGTGGTGCGTGGCTCGACGGACAGCTTGTGTTGTTTGCCGTTGACGGTCAGCGTGACGTCAACCTTTCCGGGGCCTTGAACCGGAGCACTGCCCTTCTTCTGAGCCAGCGCTTCCTGCTCCGCCGTGACGATCGCGGTGGCGGCGACGGCCGCACTCGATCCCTTCAAAAAGTCTCGGCGGTTAAAACCGCCAGGACCGTGTCGTTGCTGCTCGTGTTCCTGCATGGTTGCTCCTTCGTCGAGTCAGCCGTCGAGCGGTCGACAAGGCTCGCACCTCATCTGGCAAGGATCCTGAAAGAAGGCAGACTCCCGCTCGAACCGGTGGCGGGATTCTTACTGCTGCGATCTCAGATCACAATTGACTGATGTAAAATGCGGGACCGGCACGACCGGAAACGTGGCGGCACGACCGGCTCTTCTCGCGCAGTCGGCTGGAGTTTCGTGTCTTACCGGAACGGCAACTTGACCTTCCGTGAATGTCGACGGAAGTTTCATAGGACGCTTCAGGCACACTTCCGGGTGGCACTGGTTGCTTGCAACCAGTGTCGCGCAGCGACAAGAGCAAATTACAGGTTGGCCATGAGAAACCTCTTGCGGCTACGCCGCACAGGTTGCAAGCAACCTGTGCCACCCAATTGACGACGTACAAAACTCATAATGTGTGGAAACAGAGTCGCATGTCTCAAAACGTTCTCACCACTGAATACCGAAACCGTTTCACCGGCCTGGAGGCTTACCGTGAGCAGGTCTGGCAGGTGCTGACCGGGTCGTTCTTCAACCGGTTTATCCGATCGTCGGACTCGGTGCTGGATCTGGGAGCTGGCTGGGGCGAGTTCATTCGCAACGTCCGCTGCGGCGAGAAGTTTGCGATGGACCTCAATCCGGACACCGACACACGAGTCGGCGAAGGCGTCAAGGTCATCCTGCAGGATTGCTCGGAAGAATGGCTGCTGCAGGACAACAGCCTGGACGTCGTCTTTACATCGAACTTCTTCGAACACCTGCCGGACAAGGCGGCTCTCGAAAGAACGCTCGCCGAAGCCAGCCGTTGCCTGAAACCCGGCGGACGACTCATCTGTCTCGGACCGAATATCCGATTCATCGGCGGAGCGTACTGGGACTTCTGGGACCACCACGTCGCGCTGACAGAACGGTCGCTGGAAGAAGTGCTTAAGCTCGAAGGTTTCGAAATCAGCGAGTGCATCGATCGGTTCCTGCCGTATTCGATGTCGCAGGGTTCGACCCCGCCGCTGGCATTTCTGCAGCTGTACCTGAAGCTGCCATTCGCGTGGAAGTTCTTCGGCAAGCAGTTTCTGGTCGTCGCTCAGAAGCCTTTGTAATGGAACCACGGATGGGCACGGATTCACGCGGATGATTGGGATGCTCCGTGAAGCATCCATTCCATCCGCGTGAATCCGTGCCCATCCGTGGTTTACGTCATTGCGGGACTGTCCTTGCCAACGATGCTCCATGAGCCGTTTGTAACGATCGCGACGGTTTGGCGCTTTGGCGGTGAGGTAAATCTCCTGCCTGTTCCGATTTGGCAGGTCTGCTTCCGCCCGCCACTCAATCGTGCGGCATAGTCAGGTGGAGATTGTCGTTTCTGCGGATCCGCCAATCCACAGGCGACGTGCTTTGTTAGGAGGAGCAGAATGGACATTGCGATTGTGACGGGGTCGGCCGGGCTTATCGGAGCCGAGGCGGTGCGGCTGTTTGCCAGCCGCGGCTACAAGGTCGTCGGCATCGACAACAACATGCGCGAGTACTTCTTCGGCGAAGACGCATCGACCGCGTGGAGTCGTGCGAACCTTGAATCGACCGTTCCCAACTACCAGCACTTCAACATCGACATCCGCGATCAGGCATTCGTGAATCAGGTCTTCGCCGAGTTCAACTCAGACGTCCGAGTCATTATTCACACCGCCGCGCAGCCGTCTCATGACTGGGCCGCGTCGCAGCCGCAGGTCGACTTCAGTGTGAATGCCAACGGGACGCTCAACCTGTTGGAAGCGTGTCGCGAGTTCTGCCCTGACGCATCCTTCGTTTACACGTCGACCAACAAAGTCTACGGCGACAATCCAAACCAACTGCCGCTCGTCGAACTGGATACTCGCTGGGAGATCGATCCGTCGCACCCGTTTGCGAAACAAGGCATTGATGAAACGATGTCCGTTGATCACACAACTCATTCGTTGTTCGGAGTTTCGAAACTCGCCGCCGACGCACTCGTGCAGGAATACGGTCGCTACTTCGGCATGAAGACGGCGTGCTTTCGAGGCGGTTGTCTGACCGGCCCGGGACATTCTGGAACGCGGCTGCACGGCTTCCTTTCATATCTCGTGAAGTGTGCGCTGACGGGAGACAAGTACACGATCAACGGCTACCAGGGAAAGCAGGTTCGAGACAATATTCACTCGGCCGATCTGGTCGAGATGTTCTGGCACTTTCATCAGAACCCTCGCTGCGGCGAGGTCTACAACGCTGGCGGAAGTCGACACAGCCACTGCTCGATGATGGAAGCGATCTCGTTGATCGAGGAGTTGACCGATCGAAAGATGAACGTGTCCTACACGGATCAGAATCGCATCGGAGACCACATCTGGTACGTCAGCGATACCAGAAAGTTTCAGTCGCATTGCCCCGACTGGTATTACGCCCACTCGCTTCGTTCGACGGTCAAAGAGATCATCGAGTCGCATTCTGAACGTAGTCAGACGAGCGGTCACGAAAGTCGACCCACATCAGCGACCACCATTCCGGCTTCCATCGAAACCATTCTCGAAAACATCGAGCCAGCAGGAGCAGCTTCGTGCGATTCGGTTCGATCCTGATCACAGGCGGCGCCGGCTTCGTCGGAGCCAACCTGTCGCTCTATCTGAAACAGAGTTTTCCGGGCGTCCGAGTGACGGCTCTGGACAACCTGTCTCGGCGCGGCAGCGAACTGAATCTTTCGCGCCTGCGCGAGGGCGAAGTCGACTTCCTGCACGGCGACGTCCGCTGTCCCGAAGACCTGCAGCGTTGCCCGGACTTCGATCTGCTGATTGATTGCTCAGCCGAGCCGTCCGTCCAGGCCGGAGCGAACTCGTCCCCGCGATTCGTCCTCAACGCAAACCTGCTGGGAACAATCAACTGCCTCGAAGAAACTCGCGAGCGTGATGCCGCATTTCTTTTCCTGAGTACCAGCCGCGTGTACCCGATCGCCGGCCTCAACGAGCTGCCGTTCGCCGAAAGCGAGTCGCGTTTCGAGTGGCAGATCGAAAACGGAACGCGTGGAGCATCCGCGTCGGGCGTTAGTGAAGATTTTCCACTCGAAGGTGCCCGTTCGTTCTACGGAGCCAGCAAGCTGTCCGGCGAGTTGCTTGTCGCCGAGTACGTTCACAACTACGGAATGGAATGCCTCATCAACCGCTGCGGAGTCCTGGCCGGACCGTGGCAGATGGGCAAGGTCGATCAGGGCGTCATCACTCTGTGGGTCGCTCGGCACCAGTTCAATCGACCACTCAGCTATCGAGGTTTCGACGGTCACGGAAAACAGGTTCGAGACGTGCTGCACGTACTCGATCTGTGCGACTTGATCGGGCACCAGCTAAGCAGTGACGCCGGTTGGAACGGCAGCGTCTTTAACGTCGGCGGCGGCGTCGACGTCTCGACTTCCCTGAGAGAACTCACCGACGTCTGCCGAGATGTCACCAGCTCGAAGATCAACATCGGAGCCGTCCCGGAAACCAGCGACCTGGATCTTCGGATCTACCTGACCGATTCGTCGAGAGTTCAACAAACCTACGGCTGGAAGCCGCAGCGATCCGTTCAAAATATCGTCGAAGACATCCACGGCTGGATTTTGAACAACCAGAGCGAACTGAAAACGATCCTTGCGTGACCCGTAGGGCCGGTTCCTACCGGCCGAATGCTTCAATTATTAGCCGCAGATCAGCGCAGATGGCCGCAGATTTCGGCATTTTTCTTAAGGAATTATCTGCGTCCATCTGTGCTGATCTGCGGCCATTAGCTTTATTCGAATTCCTGAATCTGAAGACTCTGCACTCAACATGAAACTGTCCATCGTCATCCCTGCCTACAACGAAGCCGGCAACATCGCGGCCTGCGTGAAAGAACTGCAGGACGT
>CALDJX010000633.1 GCA_937899075.1 uncultured Planctomyces sp.
TCGACAACATTCGGCACCCAGACCTTCTGCGTACAAACAGTTGGCTGGACGTTGCCGCAAGCGTTGCAGCCGTTGCTGGAGCCACATGCCGGCTGGCACGTATTGCAGCTTGACTGGCAAGTGTTGCAGGCAGGCTTGCAAGATCGAGCAGCAGTCTGACAAGAATTGCAACCGCCGACCTGGATTTGACGTTCTTCCCAGTGACCTTGGTCTTCGCAGACTTTCCGTGTCTTCTGGACGGCAACCGTTTCCCAAACCCAGTAGTTCTGTGTTTGAGTTTCGGTTGAAGGAACCATGACGGTGTAGTCGTAAGAAACGTCCTTCCAGTTTTGCTTACTGACCTTCCTGGTTGCGGTCTTGGTTTCACGGGTTGGAACGTTGACAACGTACTTGTATTCAACGTCCTTCCAGTTCTGCTTCGCAACCTTGTGGGTGACGTCTTTCGACTTCGTTTCGCATTCGTAGTAAGTCACTTCGCGACTGACTTTGTCCTTCTTCTCGAACCACTGGTCGACCGTGATTTCACGCTCAGATGTTTCCTGCTTGTACTCAGTTCGCGTAACCGTTCGCTTTTCTGTGCCCCATTCAGGGACCAGTACTGTTCGTTCAACTTCTTTCCATTGGACCGCTGGCTGACAGGCCGGCTGAGCCTGACATGCCACCTGCGGACACGGAGCACATGTTGCTGCGGCATTGCAGCGGTGATCGGCCTGACTTTGAGCACTCGCTGATGCGAGAACTGCCAGAGCTACAAGTAGCTTCTTCATAGGGATGTTCCTCTTCGTTCCTGGTCTCGTTACCTGAAAAACGTGATATCACAGAAAAGTGATCTCATCGACCGAGGGTGCAAACCGTGCAGCCCTCAGTTGGCCCGCGTCAGTCTTTGTGACGAGTGTTGGCCTGCAGACGCCCAACGTCCATCGGCGCTGTCAAACCGAGGCCTCTTTTTGTCTGAAAGCGATCGAATTTGACGTTTTGTCGAATGCAGCGGGTGCTCATCGACCCGACTGACAGTGTGCTCGTACGTTCCCAAACTCTTCCACAGTCTCACAAACTGCGTAGCTTGCAGTGAATATACCGAGTGTGCGACGCATCTTAACGTTCCTGTTTTTCCGATTTTACCGCAATTCATGGAATCGGCTAAACGCCAGCGTTGATGGCCACAGTGCCAGGCAAGGCCGTAGAGTTCATTCTGAACCTGTATAAACACAGACCACACGCCGGCTTGATGCTGCGCTCACTGTCAATTAATGGAAACAGATGCTCTACCGAGTCTGGATGCGCCTCAGAAGAGCTTGACCTGCTCGTGCATCCAGTCGTTGGCTACCAGCGGGAAATCGCGTCCAGATCGACGTGTCGGTTCGCTGGATCTGTTTGCAGGCAATTCTGAAGAAAGTCGCTGACTTCCGACGGCAGGTCGTCCATGTCTGGAAGTTGCCAGTTCTGGTGCCTGTTTTCGATATCGGAGAGCCGCGTGTCCGTGATCAGTTCGTTGCCGGTCAGAAGTTTCCACGCCGTGCAGCCAAGCGAGAAAAGGTCGGCCTGCGTATCTGGTGGCGCTCCCAGAAGTTGCTCTGGTGCCATGAACCGCGGAGTTCCAGAGATGAGTCGTGAAGAGTTGCCCTCGCCGTTGTCGACGGGCTTGGCCAGACCAAAATCCATCAGCTTCACGTTTCCTTCAGAGGTCAGAATCACGTTCGAAGGTTTAATGTCTCGATGGACGATGCCTTTTGAATGAGCGTAGCACAAGGCGGCTGCGAGCTGGGCCATGATCTTTCGAAACTGCGTCGCGTCAAGCGGTCCGTTTTCCCGAACGTGGTGATCCAGTGAGACGCCGTCACAGAATTCGAGCACGATGAAGAACGACCGAAACGCTTTGAACCGGCCGAGCATGCGAACGATGTGTGGATGCTCGAACGCTTCGATGAGGCGAGCTTCGTTTTGAAACAGTTTGAGCGCGTTCGCATCGTAAACGAGGCGGTGGCTCATCATTTTCAGCGCAACCTTTGTTTCGGATTGTTCGTCCAGAGCTTCGTAGACGATCGCCATGCCACCTCGGCCAAGTCGTTGAACGATGCGATAACGACCGAATCGTTTGCCGCTGAGAGCATCGTGCTCCTGCTGCCCGAGTCTCTGCGCGAGCAACTGAGTCAGCACCTGTCCGATGACCGGATGATTACTGGCCAGTTCCTGAAAGACGACCATCGGCAGAAACTGCGCTGTAACGGCCGTTGAGGCGACGACACTGGCGGTTCTCGGCTGGTCAGTCAGCAGTGCCATTTCGCCAAGAATCGAACCGGCGCCGCAGCGTGCGATCTCCTGATTCTGGTTGCGTCCGTCGCTGCTGAGGACGCGGACGTTTCCGTCAGTGAGAAAGTACAAACCGTCGCCGACGTCACCTTCCTTAATGAGGTGTTCATCAGGCTTGAAGCGTCGTTCTTCAAGTCGTGCTTCGATCTTCTCAAGAATGATTGGCGGCAACTGAGAAAACGGTTCAGTGCCACCAAGTAGCGATGATTGATCGTGAACGAAGGAGTCTGGCTCGTAAGCCAGTGAACTCTGGTCGGGATCGTCGCCGTCATCAAAGTCGAGTTTCGTCGCATCCGGATCTCGTGCGAACGTGTCTTTAACGACTGGTTGTGTTGGACCCAGTGTGACAGTTGGTTCGTGGCCGCTCTGGAACGAACAGGTAGGGTCTATGATCAGTGTTTCTGACAGGCCGTCCGATCGAGACAGATCAACGAGTGGTTCCTGAAACTCGGGGAACCGAGCGCAGAAGTTTTTCAGTTCAACATTGGAAGCTGCATCTTTGGCTTTGAGAGCCAGGAGAAACTCGCGCGCGACGATCTGCCATTCGAAGTCGGTTGAGTCGTCGCCGATCCGATTTCGAAGGAAGGCGCAATATGTTTCAGCAGGGACTGCATCTTCCGTGCGGTGCCGCCGATGCTGATCAGCCAGTAATGCGTCCACACATTGCTGCGGCGAGAAGTCAGTCTTTTTGTGTACGAAGCCGAAAACGTCGACCTTTGCCTGGCTCGATGAAGTCAACGCAAGGAACTCGGCGGCGGCCGGACGCAGCAACAGTGATTCAAGGTCAAATTCGACGTCGCTGCGCGTTGCCAGACCGCCATTGGCGAAGTTCGCCGTTTCTTTTTGCGGCCCAGCATTCATGCGTTGTTTCCATCGAGACAGGTTGAACGCGGACTACTTCCAGTAGACCTTCAGAACGTAAAAGATCACGATCGGCGGCACGATCAGCGTCGTCAGTGACGGCAGGTTTGCAAAGAGTCCTTGAGTCACTCCCAGAATGTGCGGTTTCATTACGAACTGGTCAATGAGCACTGACCCGATGACTGACCACAGCATGAAAATTTTTCCCAGATTTTTGCGTTCGGCTTGCTCGTCCTTCGAAAGTTGAGTGAACGCGGTCGTCGCACCCTGCTTCTTCTTCGCTTTAGGTTTCTGGGTCTGTCCCTTCTTGCCGTTGCCTTTGGAGCCGTCTCCAGAAGGTGCAAGAGCGACGTCGCCAGCGGCTTCTTCCGCAGCGATCATCTCGTCCATTTCGGCGTAGTACCTGGCGATTCCTTCGGTGATTCCGCGCGGAGTAGCAAGGGCTCGTCGGACTGGAAGGTTGTATCGAAGCCGCAATTCGTCTTCGAGGTCGTGTGTAATCTCGTCGGCACAGGCGACAAGCAGTACGTCGTCGTCGATGAACAACGGCAGGATCGTGTTTCGCTTGGCGACGGGCTGCGGAAGTCGCTTAAGAATCCGAAATTCGGGAGCCATATCGTCCAGGTCAACGTATGGAACGCTCAGTTCCGCAGCGTAGGCCTGCGTCGCGATCTGATCGTCGACGAGCTTCATTTGCACAACCGTGTCGCGCATGGTCAGCCCGTGAGATTCCGAATACTCCTGAGCTTCCTTCATCTGGTCGCGGTCGATGTGACCCTGTTTGACCAGGATCTGTTCCATCGGGACGACGGCTGATTCGTCGACTTCGAACACCCGGCCGAGACTCTCGTCGTACTCGCGCTTTCGTTCCGGGTCGGTGAGGCACAGCATTGCCTTGGCGAGTTCGTTCAGCAGGCTCTGCGAAATAACCGAGTACTGACCGGTCGCGTACTTGCGGACGTGAGTGTTGAGCTTTTTGTAGTTGTTGCGAACTTTGTCGGTCGCATCTTCAAACCTCACCAGTCGCAAAAGTTCGTACTGATCGGGTGGCCGAGGTCCGTCGGGAATACCCAACCAATCTTTATAGACGTCCAGTTCCACTTTGAAGACTCCCGAGACCTGGCCATTTTTGAACAGAGAAGCCATTTTGAACAGAGAAAGTTTAGCAGGCAACGTTGCTGCGAAACTCAGACAGCGGAAACATGACAGTCATGCTTCCGCTGTTAAGTCTCTGATTCTGACCGGCGTTACTCGACTTCGTACTGCTGAGCGAGTCCTGTCATGACATTGACGTTTTCTTCCGTGCCACCAAGGTTCTCGCGAACGATTTCGGTCGCGGCTGCGGTGTTACCGACAAGCTCCTTCGCAGAAACGTGAATTCGCCCGGCCGAGTCATATCGGTAAGTCACTTCGACTGGCGAGCCTTTCGGAAGTCCGGCTGGCAGGTCGTAGATACGGAAATCGCCAATCTGCTCGCAGGCCATCGGGTCTGGCGAATCGCCTTCCAGAACCGAAACATGAATTCGCTGCTGGTTGTCCGAATTCGTGACGAAACGTTGCGTTCGTTCGAACGGGATTGACGTGTTCCTTGGAATCATGATGTGATTGATCTTGCGGGTTTTCTCGTTCGGATCAGTCACTTTCACGCCGAGTGAATGCGAGTTGACGTCGGAAGTCGTCACGGAACGCAGTCGATTGATAATCGACTTACCCATGCGTGATTCACCACCGGTCGCACGAGCTTCGAGGATCGCGGCGTGAATGGCAGCGCCCTTAGCGACGGCTTCTTCCGGTTTGACTTCGCGGCTTGGCTTGCGTTTGCAAACTTCGACGAGCATCTGCTCGACAACCGGCATGTTTGTTGAACCACCCACGAGAACGACTTCGTCAAGTTGTCCCGGCTCGACGCCAGATTGCTGCATCACGAGTTCGGTCGTGTCGCGAGTTCGCTGCATCAGGTCGCCGGTCATTCGCTCGAAGTCGCCCCGAGTGAGCGACAGCGTCAACGACTTGCCTTTGTAGTAAACCGGGACGGCTGCCTGAGCTCGAGTACTAAGCTCGCGTTTCGCTTTTTCGCACTCCTGCGAGAGAATCTGCACGGTTTCCGGATCTTCTCGCGGGTCTTCGCCGTGCTTTTTAGCGAACTGCTCGGAAACGTGATCGAGAATCCGGCGGCTCCAGTCGAGGCCACCCAGCATGACGTCACCGTCGGTGGCGAGCACTTTGAAGTTGGTCGGCGTGTAACGGACGACTGTGACGTCGAACGTTCCGCCGCCGAGGTCGTAAACGAGGATCGTCTTTTCAGTCTGAGCGAGATCCTTGTTGCCGAGTTCGCCGCGTTCCCAGGCGTACGCCAGTGTGGCAGCCGTCGGCTCATTGATAATGTCGATGATGTTCAGGCCAGCGATGCGCCCGGCATCCTGAGTCGCCTTTCGGCGAACGTCGTTGAAGTAGTACGGCACGGTGACCACGGCGTTGGCAATTTGACCGACGTGCTTTTCTGCGTCCTGCTTCAACTTTTTGATGATAAGTGCAGAAATGAATTCCGGAGTCAGCTTTTTGTTTTGATATATAACGTGGAAGTCGGGGTTGCCCATTTCCCGTTTGATGGCTTCGACGACGTTCGATGGGTCTTCCATCGCGATTCGTTCGTTCGACGGTCCCACGACGACTCGTCCGTCATCTGAAAGTAACACGACCGACGGAGTGATGACATTCTCGTCCGCATTCTTCAGGCAGTGAGCCATTCCGTCATCGCCCAACTGAGCGATGGTCGAGTATGTGGTTCCCAGGTCGATACCTACCGTTTGTCCGTCGAGCAGCTTCATGATGTACCTTCGCGAGAGTTCGCTGTTGAAGTGAACGGATTGTGATTGCAGACGCTCGTGTTAAATCGCCGCCGCCCAGCGTCCGCGGCCGATTTGAACCGATCGTCTGAGATGACTTCCAGATAATTTCTTCAGACTGATGTTCAACCGCCGTGTTGAACACTCAGAAAATTCAGTCCGGTCGGTCGTGCAAAACGCCATCGCCGCTTTGCAGAAACCACAACCGGGATACCTCGCAATCGTGCGGGAGCCCGTAGATTTCGAGGGTTATGCATTCTGCCACTCGCGTTTCAGGGATGCAAGCAGCCGGCCAATCGTTGACCAGCGACTGTTGAAATGATCACCGGGATCTACCTCCCGGCAATCTGCGGATGAGGGTCATCCTGCGTGTTGTTGTTTTCCGCCTTCTCCGCTGAAAACCTGGAGTGACCAGCGTACTATGCGGGCACTTGTCTACTCCGACTGGCTGGAATCATGTCTCATGACGCACATCCTGATTGTGGAAGAACCCTCCGACGACAGTTCGGGGCTGCGGGAATTTCTTAATTCTTCAGGCTTTGAAACATCAACGGCCTCGACGATTGACGGCACGATCGCCGCGGCGATGGGCGAGTTCACTCCCTGCATGATCGTCATTGATTCCCTGCTGGCCGATGGCGCTGCGTGGGAACTTTGTCGTCGATTGCGATCGGCGGAATTTCCGCACCGCATTCCGGTGATTGTGCAGACGACTGCCGGTGTGGCCGAGGAAGTCCTTGAGGGACTTGAGGCCGGAGCGGATGGTTACGTCGCAAGAGGGCTGCCGAACGAAACGACAGCCTTACGCATCCGGCAGGTGCTGGACCAGGTGTCGGGCGGTCAGCAGTCAGACTCGGACAGTCACAACAGATCGGGTGTCGCTGAAGAAGTAGTCGATCATGCCGGGATCCGAGTCAACGATCGTGACTTCAAGGTTGGCACGTCACGCCAGCAGCTTCTGAACGTTCTGGTTTCGGCGTTCGAAGATCTTGGGCGAGTCAACGAGCATCACGAAAAGGAACTCGCTCGACGGCGTAAAGCGGAGCAAAGGCTCAAGGATTCAGAAGCGCTTTACGAGTCGCTGGTCGAAAGCCTTCCTCTGAATCTGTTCCGGAAGGATCTCGATGGCAAGTTGTCGTTCGGCAATCATCGATATTTCGAATTGCTGAAATCGTCGCCTGAAGAACTGATTGGTTTGACGGATTACGACCTGTTTCCGAAGGAGCTGGCCGATAAGTACACGGCCGACGATCGTCGGATTGTCGAAAGTCGCGAAATTTACGAAGACATCGAGTCGCATGCTGGAACAGACGGCAGCACGTTGTACGTCCACGTTTTGAAGGCGCCCGTTTACGACGCCGCTGACAACGTCATCGGAATCCAAGGAATCTTCTGGGACGTCACCGCCCGACACGAAGCGGAAGCCGCTCTGAAACGCGAACAGTTTCTGCTGACAAGCCTGATGCTGAATATTCCCGACAATATCTTCTTCAAAGATTGCGACGGACATTACCTGCGAATCAACCGGGCGATGGCCGATCGGTTTGGGCTTGAGTCTCCGGCAGACGCCGTTGGTAAAAAAGCTCGCGACTTCTTTGGCGAGGACAAATCAGACCGAATCAAGCGGGATGAGCAACAGATCATTGATACTGGCCAGCCAATTGTGGGTGAAGAAGAACTCGTCGTCTGGCCGAACGGATCGCAGACATGGGTGTCGGTCATTCAAATGCCGATCCGCGAAGACGACGGCACAATCGCGGGACTGTTTGGATTGTCGCATGACATTTCCGATCAGAAACTGGCTCAGCAGGCCATGCAGGAAGCACGTGACGCGGCGGAAGCGGCCAGCGAGGCGAAGAGCAACTTCCTGGCCAACATGAGCCACGAAATCCGCACGCCGATGAACGCGATCATCGGCATGACCGAACTCGTTCTGGATACGTCGTTGCAACCGACGCAGCGGGAATACCTGTCGATGGTGCAGGAGTCCGGCGAGTCGCTGCTCAGCGTGATCAATGACATTCTCGATTTTTCAAAGATCGAGGCCGGCCGACTGGAACTCGATCCGCGGCCGTTTTCTTTGCGGGAAAACGTTGGCGACACACTGAAGTCGCTGGCCGTGCGTGCTCATCGCGGGCAGATCGAAGTTGCCTGTCACATTGGCCCGGACGTTCCCGAATTTCTAACCGGTGATGCCGGCCGACTTCGGCAGGTCGTGATTAACCTGGTCGGCAACGCGATCAAGTTTACAGAAGACGGCGAAGTCGTCGTTGACGTTTCGAACTGCACAGCCGACTTTGGAGCCGGCCCAAATACGACCGAGGCTGACTCAGTCACTGGCGCGGCGGCTGAATCATCAGTGGAATCTTTGTGGCTGCATTTTCAAGTCAAAGACACCGGCGTCGGCATCCCCAAAGAGAAACTGCAACGTATCTTCGAGGCCTTCGAACAGGCTGACACGTCGATGACCCGACGTTATGAAGGGACAGGACTCGGCCTGGCGATCTCTTCTCGACTGGTCGAACTGATGGCCGGCCGAATTTGGGTCGAAAGCGAAATCGACAAAGGCAGCACCTTCCACTTTACGGTGCGGCTTGAGCCCGCTCCCGCCGCGTTCCAGGCTCAGGCCAGCGAGCCAACGGCCAGTCTCGACGGAAAGAAAATCCTAGTCGTCGACGACAACGCAACCAACTGTCGGATTCTGGACGAGATTCTTCGCAACTGGCTGACTCGACCGGTTGTTGTCGACGGAGCGGCCGCCGCGTTTCTGGCACTCGAAGAAGCGGAGGCGGCCGGGCAACCGTTCGACCTGCTGCTGACTGATGCCAACATGCCGGACACAGACGGTTTTACTCTTGTGGAGCGTCTGCGAGAACGTGGTGACCTGACCGCGCCCGTCGTCATGATGCTCACTTCGGGCGGTCGTCCCGGCGACATCGGTCGATGTGGAGAACTGAATATTTCGCACTACCTGATGAAACCGATCAAGCAGTCGGAGTTGTTCGACACGATCGTTGAAGCCTTGAACGTGACCTCGGCCACGGACGAAGGTTCTTCGCACGGCGCGGGTCCGCGGCCGCATTCTCGAAAGCTCAACACTCTGCTGGCAGAAGACAGCAAGGTGAATCAGCGACTGGCCATCGCACTGCTTGAAAAGTGGGGACACGACGTGACGGTTGCCGGCAACGGTAAGCTGGCCGTCGAAACCTGGCAGCAGGGCGACTTCGATGTGATTCTGATGGACGTTCAGATGCCGGAAATGGACGGCCACGACGCCACGCGAGCGATCCGTGATCTTGAAGCCGGCACTGACAGTCGCATCCCGATTATCGCTATGACGGCGCACGCTCTGAAGGGCGACAAGGAGAAATGCCTGGCGGTCGGCATGGACGATTACATCTCGAAACCGATCCGTGCTCCGCTGTTGTACGACAAGCTGGCAGATATCTGCGACCTGGCTGCGTCCGATGGATCGGCAGTGGCCGAGTCAACTCCTGCTCCGACCGAGGAGACATTCGCAATGTCGACGGCAGATGCCGAAGTTGTTGACTGGGACGCCGCGTTGGATGTCGTTGGCGGCGATCGTGAACTGCTTGGCGAGATTCTGGAAGCGATCGTCGAAGAGTGCCCGCAGCAGTTCGCGTTTCTCGACAAAGCCATTGCCGAACAGGATTCCGTGACCGCTCGCCGAGCCGCTCACACGATCCTTGGAAACATGCGCGCGATCTCGGCGACCGCCGCGATGGACAAGGCGGGAGTCGTGGAAGGACTCGCCAAAAACTCAGAATTCGAAGCCATCGCCGAGCCGGTTGAAGCTCTCAGGGATGCAACCAATTCTGTCTACGAAGCCATCAGCAGATTTCAGGCTAAGTAATCTCTCGCCTGGCCCTCCCCATTCCCACGACGGGGCCATGAACATGGTCTAAGAAAATGTCCGACGACATGGTCAACTCATGACGACGATCACCGCTTCAAAGTCAATCATCGTTGGCACGGCCGGGCACATTGACCACGGCAAGACACGACTGGTGGGAAAGCTCTCGGGCATCAACACCGATCGTTTGCCGGAAGAGAAGGCCCGGGGGATCTCGATCGACCTCGGCTTCGCACATTTTCAGGCGGGCGACTTTCAGATCGGCATTGTCGACGTGCCTGGCCACGAACGTTTCGTCCGGAACATGGTCGCCGGCGCGACGGGGATCAACGTGGCGATGCTGGTTGTCGCGGCCGACGACGCCGTGATGCCGCAAACTCGCGAACATCTCGACATCATGAATCTGCTGGGGATTCAGGTGGGGCTGGTCGCGCTGACGAAGATCGACCTTGTCGACGAAGACATGGTTGAACTCGCGCGCTGCGACATCGAAGACAACCTTGCGGGAACCTTTCTCGAAGGCTGCCCGATCGTGCCCGTCTCGTCGGAAACCGGCGAAGGCATTGAGGCGTTGCGGGAAACGCTGCTCGAAATTTGCAACAACATTCAACTGCCCGAAACGCTGCCGTTGTTTCGGATGGCCATCGACCGGGTTTTCTCGATTCCTGGCCACGGCACGGTGGTGACCGGCTCTGTGCTCAGTGGCGATGTTCACGTGGGCGACTCGCTGGATCTCTGGCCGGAAGGCCGCGACGTTCGAGTTCGCAGCGTGCAACGACACGGCGAACAGGCGGACGAAGCCGGCAGTCGACAACGTACGGCGATTAACCTGGCAAGTTTGAAGCACGACGAGGTGTCGCGGGGCTTCGAACTCGCAACGCCGAACTATCTGAAGCCGACGAAGCGGCTGCTGGTTGATCTCAAGCTGCTCGACAATACGCCGATCGGGCTAAAGAATCGGATCGAAGTCGGCCTGCACACCGGCACGCGGGAGATCGCTTGCCGAGTCATTCTCAAAGGAAGACGGCTCGAAGCAGGGGAGCGTGGTTACGCCGAGCTTCGTCTGGCTGAACCCATCGTCGCGACATGGGGACAACGATTTATCCTGCGCCGCATCTCGCCAGCGATCACGCTCGGCGGCGGCACGATTCTTGATCCGCACATTCCGGACCTGCACCGAATTCGCGACATTGAATCAGTCGCTGAACAGCTCGCGAGCCCGTCTCCTGCAGAACGTCTCTCGGCAAGACTTCGTCAGCGGGACTCGGTTTCCTCGTCTGACCTGACCCTGGCCAGTTCGATCGGAGTCATGCCGGACGAACTTCAGCGATTGCTGGCGGCACTCCGGGAAGACGGCAAGCTGGTGCAACTCGGCCGCGGCGAGCGAGCGTTCGAGATTCACGCTGATCGCCTGGAGTCTCTCGCCGGCTCCGTCCTGCGCACGATCCGAAACGAAGTCATCCGGCATCAGCCACGACGTTCGCTGCCGAAGCCGACGTTGCTCACCGCCTGTCGAGCCATCACGTCTTCGAATCTGCTGGAGTTTATCCTCGAGCACTTAGTGAAGAAGAAAGAGCTGGTCGAACTCGGAGCGAACCTCGGCCCGACCGATCTGCAGGTTCAACTCACGAAGCAGCAGCGGAAGAATCGAGACGAACTGCTCAACCAGATTTCAGCTGGAGGCCTGACGCCACCGACTCTGGGCGAGCTGTCAAAGTCACTCGGCTTGAAACTTCCCGACGTCGAGCAGTTGCTGAACCTGTGGGTCGAAGACGCCATGCTGATCCGCATCGGCGACGGCCTGTACTTCACCCCTGAAGCTTTGGACGAAGCCCGCCAGCGCTGCGTCGATCAGATCAAAGAAAACGGCCCATCCACCATGGCCGACCTCCGCGACGCCTGGGGAGTCACTCGGAAATTCGCCGTCCCCCTCTGCGAATACTTCGACTCAATCGGCGTGACAATCCGCGACGGAGATCTGCGCACGATTGGGAATGTCGACGATTCTGCAGAGCCGCCCCGTGCGTGAACTAAAAACCGAGTTGCCAGAACAGGATTGTTTCACCGATCACGGCGGAGTACACACGAATTCGAGCCACGATTCGTGTGGCGGCCTCACTCAATCTAGAAGTCAGGGCGTGATGTTCGATCGATTCTGCACCGGCGCTGTCGTCGGCATCGTTGTTCTCTTATTCGCGGTCGCGCCGGCGCGGGCTGACGAAAAGTTCGCCAGTTATGATCGGCTGATGAGCGAATTCATGAAGGAACACCAGGTTCCCGGAGCGTCGATTGCGGTCACGAATCGAGGCCGCGTCGTCTTTGCTCGTGGTTATGGATACTCGGACGTTTCCGCAAAGGAAGTGGTCAAGCCGACAAGCCTGTTCCGGATCGCCAGCATTTCCAAGCCGATCACCGCCGTGGCGATTCTGCATTTGATCGAGCAGAAGAAATTGAATCTCGACGGCAAAGCTTTCGCGATTCTCGACTCCGAAGACGACATCAAAGCGGCCGGCGACAAGTTCGATCCGCGGCTGCGTGAGATCACGATCCGTCATCTGCTGGAACATCGAGGAGGCTGGGATCGCGACCAATCGTTCGACGCCATGTTTCAGTCGGTCCGCTTTGCGAAGCAGGCTGGCGTCGCTGCTCCGGCCGATCAAGCAGCCATTATCAAAGCCATGTTTTCGCAAATGCTCGATTTTGATCCGGGCGAGCGATACGCCTATTCAAACTTCGGATACTGCCTGCTGGGCCGAGTGATCGAAAAAGTCAGCGGCCAGGAATACTCCGAGTACGTTAAGAAAAGCGTACTTGCTCCGCTTGGGATTTCGACGATGCGTATCGGGGCGACGCGTCTGCTCGGTCGAGCTGAAAACGAAGTTCGATATTACCACCCTGGTACCGGCAAGTCGGTGTTCCAGGCCGATCTCGATCAGGAAACGCCGCACCCATACGGAGCGTGGAATCTGGAAGCGATGGATTCGCACGGCGCCTGGATTGCTTCTGCAGTTGATCTCGCAAAATTCGCAGCCGCGTTTGACGATCCAGATAACTGCCCGATCCTCAGCCGCGAAAGCATCGAGCTGATGCATCGTCGCCCGCCGGGTCTCGCCGGGCACGAGAAGGATGGAGCGAAGAAGGACGTCTTCTATTCGCTGGGCTGGTCGAATCGAGTTCTGAGCGGAGGAAGAATCAACCACTGGCACACGGGTTCGCTGCCGGGCACCGCTGCGATTTTGATCCGACGTCACGACGGCCGAAACTTTGTCGCGTTGCTCAACGCTCGCGTCAGTCCTTCGTCTGATCATCTCGGCCGAGCCATCGACAGCCTGCTTCACAAAGCCGCCAACGAAGTCACCGACTGGCCGGCTGAGTAACGAGTACCAAAACTCAGACTTGCACGCTCGCCGGAGCGGTCAGAATGGATTCCCGGAGCGACGCGAAATACTCGATTGGCTTTGCGAAGAATTGCTCGGGGAGCACGTCGTACTTGCGTAGGTCCTGCTCAACGCTTTTCCAACCGGCATCCGCGGCTGTGTTAAACGCGACAAGGCCTTTCGCGATTCGCTCTTCCTTGTTGGCGAAGTTTCGAAACAGGAACGGGCGACGGAAAAAGGCAAATCGAATGACCGGCCGCAGAGCGATCGTGCGAAGCAGTGGCCAGTCAAATTCGGCGACGGCCTTTTCGATGGTCGGGCCGACGATGTGCTGTTGCTCGGACAGGAAGTGCGCGGTGAAGACTTCTCGTCGTTCGTCATCGGTCAACTCGACGCCGGCTTCGTTGGCGGTGTGAATTCGGTTCAGAGCCTGCAGTAGATCGGCCGGGACGACTTTCGCTGCGTCCGGGTGTTTGCCGTAGCGTTTGGTGAAATGGAAGTTCGCATAAACGTCGACGCAGACTCGGCGATTGATGTCGCGAAAGACGTTGGCGAATTCTTCGAGTTTCGTCAGCTTGTCGCGACGAGTTTCGGAGTTCAACGCATACTGCCAGGACAGAACTTTTCCGAGCTTCATGCCAAAGCTGAACCAGCTTCGAGCCCACAACGCTCCGTGAGCGGCGATCAGTGGGAAAATGTGGTTGCCACCAGACTCTTTGAAAACGTGGTGATAAACGGTGGCTCGTTGAGAAAGGTCGTTCAGGCCGCCCGCCAGTCGCAGCCCGTCTGCCTGTAAATCCTCGAAAGCGTTCCGAAGTTCGTCGAGTGTGATCGTTGCTGCTGCCATCTGCCTGGTCCTTCGCATGAGCCGAGAAATTGTTGCGTTAGACACCTGACCGCACTCGACAAGAGCCATTAACTGGATTTCTCAGATTTGCTCTCCAGATCAACGTCGCCCTTCCGGAACTGGCATGACGAACGATGGCGGGGTTTCATTCGCTTTACGGAATCGGCTGCTGCCGCGAGAGTTCTTCAACATGAGTTGTGCGTCAAACGCGCAGACCGAAATGACCTCAGACCGCTTCCGGAAGTTGAACATGCCACTCGATCCTCAGGCGAAGGCTTTTCTTGAGCAGTCGCCGCCCGCTCCGCCGTTCCCGCACGACGTTGCCTCGATTAACGAGATCCGCAAACTGACAGTGCGACTCGATGGCGAGCCTCAGCCAGTGGCGAAGGTCGAAGATCGCCTCGTGCCAGGTTCAGAGGGCGGCGTTGAGATCCCTGTTCGGATCTACTGGCCAGCCAGCGCGGACGATTCGGAGTCTCCGAAGGCCGGTCTCGTCTTTCTTCATGGCGGCGGCTGGGTGCTGGGAAATCTCGACGGCTACGATCATCTCTGCCACGCACTGGCTAATGCGGGAGATTGCGTCGTTGTGTCGGTCGATTATCGGCTCGCCCCCGAACACCGGTTTCCCGCCGCGGCTGAGGACTGTTACGACGCGACCGTGTGGACGGCTCAACATGCCGCCGAGTTGGGCGTTGATCCGCAGCGAATCGTCGTCGGAGGCGACAGCGCGGGAGGGAATCTTGCGGCGGTCGTCAGCCTGATGGATCGTGACCGAGCGACTTCGCTCGTGGCTTATCAGGTGCTGATTTACCCGATCACAGACTCCAATCTGGAAACTCCGTCGTATCTCAAAAACGGCGAGGGATATTTTCTCACGACCGAGCGGATGGCGTGGTTCTGGGATCTGTATCTGAGCGACCAGTCCGAAGCCTCGAACCCCTACGCCTCTCCGCTGCAGGCCGAATCGCTGGATGGTCTCCCGCCAGCCTACGTGATGACGGCCGAGTTCGACCCGCTGCTTTCCGAGGGCGATGCGTACGCCGATCGGCTCGAAGCGGCGGGTGTCCCGGTCGAGCGGGAACTCTACGATGGGCAGATTCACGGTTTTGTGCGTCGTATCGATCTTTACGACCGAGCAACCGTCGCCATTAATCGGATCGGCCAGCTTATTCGAGGACTCGGCAAACCGAGCAACCATTGATCACACCGACGACCGCGGCGTGCCGAGAATCATATTGCCCCAACTCGGTAGCTGGTTTAAAGTTGGGACTTGTTTCAGGCGACGCGACGATGCTGGCAAGGAAGCCTTATCTGTTCACGCGTTGCCAGTTGCGGGTGCATTTGCCGTGGCCCTTACCGAAATCGATCGAAGTCTGCTGAAGCGTTGCCTGGCCGAAGAGCCCGGTGCGTGGAAAGACTTTGTAGACCGATTCATCGGATTGTTCATCCACGTCATCAATCACACCGCCCACGCCCGTAGCGCTCAGCTCGTTCCGGACGATGTTGACGACCTCTGTGCAGAAGTCTTCGTGACGCTTCTCGCTGACGACATGGCTATTCTGAAACGCTTCCGCGGCAAGTCGTCACTCGCCACTTACCTGACGGTGATTTCTCGGAGGATCGTCGTCCGACAGATCGCTCAGCAACGCCTGGCGAAGGAATTCGGACACGTTCCGGCTCATCAGTCATCGATCGACCAGGCAAAGGCCAACGCCAACTGGGATGTGAAGCGGATCGACGACAACGACCAGGTCGAACGAATGCTGCAGGACCTGCCCGAAAGCGACGCCTCGATCGTCCGACAGTTCCATCTCGAAGGCCGCAGTTACCGCGAGATCAGCAGTCGACTGGGCGTGCCGGAAAATTCGATCGGCCCGACCCTCAGCCGAGCCCGCGACCGTCTGCGAAACGAAACGTCGCCAAGCTGAAAAGCTCGGCGATTATTTTCGACGTTGTCACTCTTGCGTCATGCCCGCGCAGGCGGGCACCCAGTTTCGCCGCCTTTCTGTGTAACCGTCTGGGTTCCCGCCTGCGCGGGAATGACGAATCTGATCTTGGCGAAGTTTTACCAAAAGCCATCACTGCACGAAGGCGACGTAGTAAAACCAAAGCCCCGTCACCGATGTCAGTGTCAGATCAATCACAGATGCCCAGCCGAGCTTTTTGTGCAGCGGGCTGTGATCACTCGGGGCTGGTGGTTTTGGCATCCGCTTCAAGGCGAGCACGATGGTCACCGCCCAGAGAATCGGGCTGCTCACCGCAAACACCAAGTGAATCCATAGAACTTGGCGAACCGATTGAAGCTGCTCGGCGCTCAGCGGAATCTCTCGCTTGGCAACGACGTTCTGCCAGCCGCCCTGGATCATCTGCATGTCGACTTCGAATGCGCCGACGGCGATCAGCAGGATGACCGCCAGGCCGAGTTGCAGATTCCGATGGGCGACATATTTGCCTTTGAACTTGACCAGATAAATGCTGAACAGCAGAGCCGGCACGATGGCAGCCAGCGCGCAGACGACGAAGTCCAGCATGAAAGACGTTCGAAAACCCAGGAACCCGTCAGCCATCAGAGGTTGCTCCAGTCGCAAAACCACGTCGTGCCGCGAGATTCCGCCAGCACTCGCGGGTTGTAGAACGGAGCGGGTATCATTGCCAGACGGAAGTCTGCGCCTTGCAAAGGTTCGTCGCTGTCAATTCATCCGATCGGTGGAGCGATCAAATGCGAACGTGGATCATCGGTGGCTGTTGCGGCCTACTTGTAGCCCTGCCATGGCTCGCAGTTCTAATCCGTCAATCAGAAGATGATAACTGGCACTCGATTCAGTTTTGGCTTGCAATTGCGTTGATGAACCTGCCGTTCTTAGCGAATGCTTTACTGGCGGTCTTTCTGCACAAGAAACGACATACCTCAGTATGGCTGATGATACTGCCAGCGCTCTTTCTCATCCCGACATTTGAAGGTCATCCCAAATCAATCACTTATGCTCTCCCGGCAGGAATGATCTGGCTTGCGGGTTGCTTTGCTCTATTTGTGATTGAACGTTGTGAACCGCAACGAAGTACTTCAACGACGAATCCACAAACAGAATCGAAATTGTCGTAGCCAAACATGATCGAACCAGCATTGAACACGAGCTCGAATAATGCCGAACCATCGACCGTCACTCCCGCGGAGTGGCTGGTCGTCGCGCTGGGGGCAGCGTTGCTGTTTGCCGCGACGTTGAATGCTCGGCAGTTGCAGAGCGCTAATGATCGGTCTCGGTGGTGCACGGTGTGGTCGTTGGTCGAACGCGGCACGTACCAGATTGACGAGATCGACAAAAAGTCCGGCTGGACGACGATCGATAAAGTTCTGCACGACGGACACCTTTACTCATCAAAGCCTCCGCTCCAGTCCACGGCGGTGGCCGGTGTTTACTGGGTTTTGAACAAAACAGCCGGACTCGATCTTCTGAAACAGACCGCCGACACGGCGCGATTGATTCTGCTGATCGTTAACTGGCTGCCGATGGTGATTTCGTTTGTCGTGCTGGCGAGACTGCTGGCTCGGTCCTCGGAGAATCTCACCGCACGCCTGATCGCGTTGGCGGCGTTCTGCTGCGGGTCGCTCCTGACTGGCTACGCGACGACATTGAACAACCATTCCGTCGCGGCGATGTGCCTGGTGTTCACGCTGACTCCGCTGCTGAGAATCCTGAGCGACGGCAGTCAGCGAGGACTCGACTTCGCGCAGGTGGGATTCTGGGCGGCAATGGTTTGCTGTCATGAGTTGCCCGCCGCGTTGTTTGGTGTTGCGACATTCGTCCTGCTGGTTCGGAAGTCGGTGCCGCAGACGGCCAAGTGGTTTGTGCCGGCCGCGTTGATTCCTTTGATCGTTTACTTCGTGACGAACTACCTGGCGACGGGCGGCTGGAAACCGTTTTATCTCTACTACGGAACCGAAAAGTATCTTTACGAAATCGACGGCGTGAAGAGTTACTGGCACACGCCGCACGGCATGGATCAAAGCCTGGATTCGCCGCTCGTCTACTTTTTGCATTGCGTGGTCGGGCATCACGGAATCTTCAGCCTGTCGCCAATTTTTCTGCTGGCGCTTGTGCCCGTTTTCTGGAAGAGACTGTTGACGGAGCACCGGCTGCGGCCAGCGATTCTTTTGGGCGGGGCATTAAGCGTCGCGGTGCTCGGCTTCTACCTCACGCGGTTTGACAACTACAACTACGGCGGAAACACGTTTGGCCTGCGTTGGATGATCTGGCTGACTCCGTTCTGGGTGCTGGCCATGGTGCCCACGCTTGAACGGTTCGCTACTCGACGAGCCGGGCTTGTCATCTCGTTGGTGCTGCTCGGCGTGTCGGTTTACTCAGCGGAATCGGCAACCAGGAATCCGTGGAGTTCATCCTGGCTCTTTCAGCAGATGGAGCAGGCCGGCTGGATCGATTACTCGGACCCTCCACCGACATTCCCCTTCAAACGAAATCTGCACACGTGGTTCGCAACACTGCCGAACGAGAACGCCGACACCGCCTGGATCGAATTCACGGCCGCCGGCAGCAGCGTCAGTGTTGGCGGCACGCGGTCTGACACGTTGCGACTCTACAGCCAGAAACGAAAGATGATCGAAGACGAGCTTGTCCAGACGATCAAAGTCGTGTGGAACGAAGGCCGTTCCGACGAAAGGTCAGCGACGTTCGATTTGGATGTCCTGGCATTCGAAGGTGGAAAAGCGGTCGCCACTCAGGTTCCGGCAGACCGTGTTTCCGAGTCAGACTTCTCGCGGTTTGAACTGCTCACACTGCTGCGAGGAATTCCGGCGGACCGAGCGTTCCGGCCAGCCACCGTTCGCCATATCAAAACGACGGTGAGAAACGACGCGTTCCGGTGTCAGCGAGCGGCGACGCAGGGCTACCTCACAAATCCGAGGACCGGCCAGCGCTTCCGTTACCGATGCGAATCCTGGCTGACGGACGAGATTCCCTTCGGCTGTGCGCAGTTCGTCGTTTCCGAATACGACGCGACGACGGGCGAGATGTTCAAGCACCGCCGCTTCACCGTCTCGGCGTTCGGTAGATGATCCACGAACGGACCGCTACGCTGGGGGTTTCTGCTCGGGAAACAATCCGACAGAACCTGCGATTAGAAAGTGTGCCACTGGCTTTGCCAGTGCCTTCAGAAACGCTCCTGCAAAGGGAGAAAAGCACTGGCAAAGCCAGTGGCACACGGAGACCACGCGGTCTGTTTAGTAATCTGACAATTTGCGAACGCTTCACACCACTTTGGAGATAAACATGAGCAACTTCGCCTCACCTGTTTCACGACGAAAATTTCTTGCAACATCCGCGGCCGGAGCGGCCAAGCTGGCCGGAATCTCGTCAGCATCAGCCGCCGATGCCGATCCCTACGGCGGGTTCAAGATGGGAGTGCAGAGTTATTCGCTGCGAGGCTTCGACGCGGTCACCGCTTTGAAGCACACAAAGACGCTCGGCCTGAAATACTGGGAGGCTTACCCCAAGCACGTCCCGATGGGTACGTTGCCGGACCATGTTGCGAAGCAGAGGAAGATGCTCGCCGACGCGGGCGTTCAGTTGATCGCTTATGGAGTCGTCGGTTTCGACGGCAATGAAAACAAAGCTCGCGAGGCCTTTGACTTCGCAAAAGCGATGGGCATCGTTTCGCTGAGCGCCAACCCGAAGAAAGACAACAAGACGTTCGACATGCTCGACAAGCTGTGCGAGGAATATCAGGTAGCCATCGCCATTCACAACCACGGGCCGAACGCGCTGTACGACAAGATCAGTGACACCGTCGACATTGTCAAAGACCGTCATCCGCTGATCGGCGGCTGCGTCGACACTGGCCATTACCTTCGCAGTGACGAAGAGCCAGTGGAAGCGATCGAGCGTCTTGGCAAGCGGACATTTGGTGTCCATCTGAAAGATGTCAAAACCGTCACCGAAGACGGCAAGAGCAAGAAGCACTTCAAGATTCTGGGCGAAGGCGATCTCGACGTGCTCGGCTGCCTGAAGGCGCTGAAGAAGCTCAACTATCAAAACTGCCTGTCGCTGGAGTACGAAGAGAATCCAAGCAACCCACTATCAGACATCGAGGTCTGCCTGAAGACTGTCCGTGACGCAGTCGCAAAGCTGTAGTTTGATCGGTTACTTTTGAATATGCGCTTCACGTGAACCGGGCTCGTTGGGCCCGGTTCTTTTTTGTCCCTGCCTTAACGTCGGTTTGTCATCATGCTGAAGATCAAAGAGAAGCTCGCCAACGACGAAGTCGTCCGCATGATCGGCATCGGTCGGTTGATGCATCACAACTTTCTTCAGATTCTGGGCGTGCAGGGTGGGTTCGACGGAGTCTGGTTCGACCATGAACACTGCGGCTTCTCGATCGAACAGCTCGAGATTTCATCGTTGACGACAAGCAGCGCCGGTCTCGAAAACTTCGTTCGAATTGCGCCGACCGATTACGCATTGGTCACTCGGTGCATGGAAGCGGGTGGCGGCGGCGTGATGGCCGCTCAGATTTTCTCCGCTGACCAGGCTGAGCAGTTTGTGAAGTGGGCGAAGTTCGCTCCACGCGGCAATCGCGGGTTGAATGTTGGCGGCCGAGACGGCGGCTTTGCCTCGACTCCGGCTGCGGAATTCTGCGAACGAGCCAATCGCGATTCGTTTGTCGCCATCCAGATCGAAACTCGGCAGTCCGTCGAAGAAGTGGACGCCATCGCCGCGATCGATGGTGTTGACCTGTTGTTTGTCGGGCCGGCCGATCTCAGCCAGAGCCTCGGCGTGACGGGTGAGTTCTTCCACCCCGACTGCATCGCGGCCGTCGATCGAGTTTCAGCCGCCTGCAAAAAGCACGGCAAGTCCTGGGGAGCCGTCACGGTCAGCCCGGAACACACCGAGATGTACTACGAAAAAGGTTGCCGACTGATCTCACCGACCAGCGATGCAAAGATCGTCAATGCCGGAATTGCTTCGTTGAAGCAGCAGTACGATCAACTTTTCTCGCTGTAGAGTCGTTATCAATTATCGAGACCGTTCTGGTCATCAACGCGTTCTTTTGAAGCCTTCCTGCTAGAAGTTTCACCCATGACAAAGTTCATTTCCCATGCAGCCGTCGTGGCACTATTGACTCTGGCAATCACCGCCAGCGGGTTCGCCGAAGAGCCGAAGGCAATGACCAGCCAGGACGTTGAGCACCTGGCCAAAGAACTTTCCAACTGGGGCCGCTGGGGGAAAGACGATCAGCTCGGAACGTTGAACCTGATCACGGCTGAGAAGCGGCAGGAAGCGGCGAAGCTCGTCAAACGCGGAGTTTCCGTTTCGCTGGCCCGCAACGCCGAAACGGTTGAAGCCGCCGACAATCCCAAACCGTTTGGCCACACAATGCTGGCTTTCGGGAAAGGTTCAACCGGGCAATGGGCGATGGACAATTACAGCGTCTCGTACCACGGGCTTGCTCACACGCACATGGACTCGTTGTGCCACCTCTTTCACAACGGGAAAATGTACAACGGCTTCTCGCGTGACGAAGTCCAGGAATCCGGCACGAAGAAACTGGGCATTCAGAACATCAAAGGCGGCATCTTCACGCGGGGCATCCTGATCGACATTCCCCGGCTACGCGGCGTCAGGTTTCTTGAACCGGGGTCTCCGATCCTCCCCGCTGAACTGACCGCGTGGGAAGAACGAGCCGGCATCAAAGTCCGCAGCGGTGATGTCATCTTCATCCGAACCGGACGTTGGGCACGCCGTGATCTCGTCGGTCCCTGGGATGCGAGCAAGCATGGTCTCGCTGGCCTGCACGCATCATGCGCGCCGTGGTTGAGGAGCCGGGACATCGCCATGCTCGGCAGTGACGCCGCGGCCGACGTTATCCCCTCGGGCATCCCCGGAGTCTCGCACCCGATCCACGTGCTGACACTCCACGCGATGGGGATCCACATTTTCGACAACTGCGACCTCGAAGAAATCGCTCGCGTCGCCGCCGAGTTCGAGCAATGGGAATTCCTGCTCACCGCCTCGCCGCTGGCAGTGCAGGGCGGTACGGGTTCGCCGCTGAATCCGATTGCGACTTATTGACAACCTGACGCAAAGTCGCAAAGCCGCTAAGAATCGCAAAGAGCAAGGCGGTCGAAATGCCAGTATCTGATTCTCACGTCAGTCTCGTAATTCTTCTTCGCGAACCTTCGCGTCTTCGCGACTTTGCGTCAGATTGTCATGGATTCAGTCTGGCGTCGATGGGTCACAAGGCTGCAACTCGCTGTCGAGCAGTGTTTCCATCCCAGTTCGGAAGGTTTTTCCAAAGTCGTGATAGGTTTTGGGATGCCGGTTGTATGTGCTCTTAGTGAGTAACCTCATGAGCCAGTCTGCCGTGACACAACCGAGCCTGCTTGTCCGGATTCGCGACCGCGCGGACAACGATGCGTGGGCCCGGTTTGTCGAGATCTATGGTCCTCTCATTTACGGATTCGTCCGGAAGCGAGGACTGCAGGACGCGGACGCCGTTGATCTGGTGCAGGATGTTTTGCGGTCGGTGGCCGGCGCGATCAGCCGTCTGGAGTACGACCCTGCTCGGGGAAAGTCCCGAGCGTGGCTGTTTACGATCGTGAAGAATCGGCTGCGGAATTATCTCAAAGTGCAGGCTCATCGAGAAACCGGCAGCGGTGACTCGGCAGTGGCAGAGCAGATGGCCAACGAACCGGCGGCGGACGACTGGCAGGTTCAATGGGAAGCCGACCATCAGCGGCGGCTGCTTGGCTGGGCGTCTGAGCAGGTGCAGGCGGAAGTTGAAGATCGCACCTGGCAGGCGTTTCGGAAGACGGCCGTCGATGGATCGTCCGGCAAAGAGGTTGCTCGGGAATTGAACATGAGTGTTGCGGCTGTTTACCTCGCGAAGAGTCGAGTCATGGCGCGGCTGAAAGAACTCGTGAAGGAAGCAGAGGCAACCGACAAAGACAACGTTTGACCGCAAGCCGCAGGCGTGCGCGTTTGAGTTTCAGGTTGAGGCGCCGATTCGCGCACGCCTGCGGCTTGCGGTCAAACGAGGAGCTGTTTCATGAACGCCAACCAATGCCCGGAACCCGGCACGTGGAAAACGTTTCTCGATGGAGAACTGCTCGACGAAGCGTCGGCTGACCTGACCGCTCATCTGGAAGAGTGCGAAGCCTGTCAGCAGACGCTCGAACGACTCGCCGCTGGAAAGGAGACGTGGGAAGGCACTGCAAGGCAACTCGCCGAAGCCGACGCGAAGGCTGAGCAACTTGAATCAAGCGGGCATCTGCGAGACGTGCTGAACGATCTGAAAACGACGTCGAACCGAGCCTATGATCCGTCATTGCGGCCTCAGCAATCGTCGAAATCGTCCTGTTGCTTCGAGTAGTCAATTCGATCATTCATGCCAACCATAAGTAAGCTGCACTAAGCCCGCACGCAATAATTCCCCAGCCCACGACTGCCCTGTCACGGAAACTAAAGAGAGCAAGCCGTCGCTTCGACCCTTTCCTTAATCTCGTCTTTCGTGGCAGACCTTGTGTACTCCGACGATCGTCGCTGAGTGGATTCCATAATGCAGTAGTCTGATCAGGAAAATGGAGTCTGCCGACGACTTCACGAAATCTAGTAGGATCGGAGTCTAGAAATTTATTCACGCTTTGTCGCGCAGCAACAT
>CALDJX010000634.1 GCA_937899075.1 uncultured Planctomyces sp.
AGCCATTCACCCAGTCAGGGACGATGTTCATGCAGCAGCAGAGTATCCACACGCATCAATTTCAGAACGGATTGATGCTGATTGTGGAGGAGATGCCGGGGCTTCAGTCGGCGGCGTTTTCGTTCCTCGTTCCGGCAGGAAGCATTTACGACGGGACCGAAAAGAACGGTTCGGCGGCGATGCTTGCCGATTGGATCACTCGCGGCGCTGGAACTCGCGACAGCCGGGAACTGACGGCCACGCTCGACAATCTGGGCATCTCTCACAGCGAATCAGCTGGGTCAGAGAATGTCACGTTCACGACCGCCAGTGTTGCGGATCGAGTGACGGACGGCCTGGAAATATTCGCCGACGTGATCCTCCGACCGCACCTCGACGAGGGGCAGTTCGAACCGGTCAAGCTGGGCGCTGAGCAAAGCCTCATCGCGGCGGAAGACGACCCGCAGCGCAAGGCAATGGTCGAGCTGCGAAAGCGAAGTTTCTCCGCACCGTGGGGCCAGTCGTCCGACGGTTCTCTGGAAGACCTGCCGAACATCTCCGCCGCCGATGTGCGAGGGCATCATGATCGATGTTTTCGTCCGAACGGTGCGATTCTTGGTGTCGCCGGAAACGTCAATGCGAAGGCCGTCATCGAGGCTGTCGGGAAGTACTTTGGTGATTGGTCGCAGAAAGACGGAGCCGAGATTGAGCCCGGCGACTGCGGCGCCAAACGCACCTTTATCGAGCACGAGTCGGCCCAAACGCACATCGGCGTTTCGTACGACAGCGTGGCGTTCTCCGATCCGGATTACTACGCCGCGTGGGCGGCTGTGAGTGTCTTAAGCGGCGGCATGAGTGCTCGGCTCTTCACGGAAGTTCGCGAAAAACGAGGGCTGTGTTACTCGGTTTATGCCAGTCAGGCGTCACTCAAGCACGAAGGCCGCGTCCTCTGTTACGCCGGCACGAGCAATGAACGTGCTCAGGAAACACTCGACGTCACCTTGCAGGAACTCAAGCGGCTGGGCGACGGCATCGAGGAAAGCGAACTGCAACGCTGCAAAGCTCGAGCGAAAAGCTCGCTGGTCATGCAGCAGGAATCGAGTCGTGGTCGAGCCAGTTCGCTCGCCCGCAACTGGTTCTTTCTCGAGAAGACTCGAACTCTCGAAGACGTCAGGCAGCAGATCGACTCGCTCACGGTTGACTCGATTCTGGAATACGTCAACCGCCGCCCGGCTCAGGACTTCACCGTGCTGACGATCGGCCCCGAAGAACTCAAAGTCAACGACTGATTCAACTGCGTCATTGCTCGACGGCAGGATTATCTCGCGAATAAGCAACAACTTCCGAAGGCCGAATTCTTCATGCAGTTTCACCAGCACACACTCGGCAACGGGCTGAACATCGTCGCCGAAAGTAACCCCAGTGTTCACAGCGTCGCTCTTGGATTCTTCGTGCGGACAGGGGCTCGCGACGAGGCTCCGGAACTCAATGGCGTCAGCCACTTCCTTGAGCACATGGCTTTCAAAGGAACGGAGCGATTCACCGCGGATGATGTGAATCGAATTTTCGACGAGGTCGGTGCCGAATACAACGCGTCGACCAGCGAAGAGGTGACTCTCTTTTACGGAGCGATCCTGCCCGAGTATCTGCCGCAGACGTTCGAGCTGTTGTCGAGCATCCTCTATCCGACGTTGCGGCAGGATGACTTTGATATGGAGAAAAAAGTCATTCTCGAAGAAATCAGCATGTACGAGGATCAGCCGATGCATGTCGCTTATGAAGCCGGCATGTTGAAGCACTTCGCGGGTCATCCGCTGGGGACGTCGATTCTCGGAACTCTCGACAGTGTGGGAGCACTCACGGCCGAGCAGATGCAGCAGTACCACGCTGATCATTATCGAGCGGGCAATATCACGCTGGCCATCGCCGGAAACTTTGACTTCGATCAGATCGTTAAACTTGCGGAGCAGCATTGCGACCACTGGCCGTCGGGCACGCTCGATCGTCCGATTCATGAAGCGAAGCCGCAGGGCGGAATTTCGATCGTCACGCAGGAGTCGCGGAATCAGCAGAACATCGTCCAGATGACTCCCGGCCCGGCCGCGCAGGACGAGCTTCGTTACGCCGCCGAACTTCTTTCGGTCATCGTCGGCGACGACGGCGGAAGCCGGATCTATTGGGAGCTTGTTGATCCGGGACTCGTTGAGTTCGCCGAGCTTGGCTACTACGACTACGACGGCAGCGGTTCGTACATGACCTGGATGTCGAGCCAGCCAGAGACCACGGAAGAAAACCTCGCGAGAATTCAAGAGATCTACGCAACCGTCAACAGAGAAGGCGTGACCGAGGTCGAGCTTGAGCAAGCGAAGAATAAAGTCGCGTCCCGAGTGGTCCTCAGAAGCGAACGCCCAATGGGACGTTTGTCATCGCTGGGCAGCAACTGGGTTTACCGCAAAGAGTACCAGTCCGTCGCTGATGATCTCGCGATCCTGCGAGGGCTGACTCTCGACGATATCCGGAAATGTCTTGACGCTTATCCTCTTGGAGCGTGCACCACGGCGGCCGTTGGACCGCTGAAAGAGCTGCAGGTTAGTTAATCGTCATTCGTAGGCTGGAACAAGCTCCGCGCAGTTCCGGCAGGGCCATACAAATGAAATGCCGGAACTGCGCGGAGCTTGTTCCAGCCTACTGAATTGATGTCTGTACCGAACCCATGTCCAAACAACCGAACATCATTTTTATCATCACCGACCAGCAGCGGTACGACACGATCGCAGCGCTGGGCTACGACTACATGGACACGCCAAACCTCGACCGATTGGTGAAGGAAGGCGTCCATTTCGAGCAGTGCCATGTGACGGCTGCGTCGTGTGCGCCGGCCCGGGCAAGTCTTTTCAAAGGCTATTACCCACACACAACCGGCATTCTGAAGAACGCCGATCTGTGGCGTCGGTCGTGGATCGAGCTGCTCAACGACGCCGGCTACCACTGCACCAACATTGGGAAGATGCACACCTGGCCGTTCAATTCTTCAGTCGGTTTTCACGAGCGATACGTCGTTGAAAACAAAGACCGCTACCTCGAAGGTCGTTACTACTTCGACGAGTGGGATAAGGCATTGCGGTTCCGCGGTCTGGTGAAGCAACAGCGAGAGCTTTACCGCCAGCTTCCTGATTACAAAGAGTCGCTCGGGGCCTTCGACTGGAACTTGCCTGAAGACGCACACCCGGACGTCTTTGTCGGAGACATGGCGACTCATTGGATCCGAAATTACCCAAAGAGCGATCCATTGTTTCTGCAAATCGGTTTTCCGGGGCCGCACCCGCCGTACGATCCGACGCCCGAGTACGCCGCTCCGTACATGGCAAAAGAACTTCCGATCAAAGAAGTCACGCAGGAAGAACTCGACAGTCAGCCGCCGGCTTTCAAGGCGATGAGAATTCACAACGTCGAGGTCGATCATGATTCGGTCGTGCATCAGCTCAATCCGTCGCCCGAAGCGAGGCATCGTCAGCGAGCTTACTACCTGGCAAATGTCACGATGATCGACAAGAAGGTCGGCGAGATTTGCGAGGCTCTCGAAGAGCAGGGTTACCTCGACGATTCGGTGATCATCTTCACGTCCGACCACGGCGACTGCATGACCGATCACGGCCACAGTCAGAAATGGACGATGTACGACGACATTACCCGCGTGCCGCTGATCGTCTGGTCGCCCGGCCGGTTCGATGCCGGCAAGGTGGTGACGTCGCTTGTTCAGCAGATGGACCTTGGTCCGGCCATTCTGGAGTTGGCTGGTTGCGAAGTTCCGGAGACTCTCGAAGCTGAGTCATTGTTGCCCGGCCTGACGGATGAAGAGTTCGCCGGTCGAGACTATGTCTTCGCCGAGCAAGCCAAAGACAACATCCTCACCGACGCCGACTTCATGACGATGGTGCGGAATCAGGATTGGAAGCTGGTGCATTTTCTGGACGAACCGCACGGCCAGTTGTTCGACCTGAAGAACGACCCCGAGGAAGTCAAGAACCTCTGGGATGATCCGGCGCACGATGCGAAGAAGCAGGAAATGCTGGCCGTTCTCCGCGAGTGGCGGATCCGCAGTCAGTACCAAACGTCGTCGTGGTGTGCCGAGTGGCGGTAGACTATCCGTTGCTGATGTTACGGATTGGCCGTGCCTCTCACTGAGCAATTTTGATTCGAAACGGAGCGTTGCATGTCGTCGTCAGCCAGCGATCAACTCTTTGTCCACAAGCACACTCGAAAAGAATTTCGCGAGCGGATGCAGTCCGGCGAGCTGAAGGCGTGCATTATTCCAGTGGCGGCGACCGAGCAGCATCTCGAACACCTCGCGATGGAGCACGACTGGCGGAGCGTCAATCACGTTGCCAGTCTGGTTGCTGAGAAATTGTCACCGCAGGTTGTGATTGCACAGTCGATGAATATCGGCATCAGCGAGCACCACATGCGGCATATCGGCACGCTTTCCGCCTTACCAGGAAGCTGGCTGGGAGTTCTCTTCGATACGATCCGCAGCATGCACCATGCAGGGTTTACGAACATCCTCGTGCTGAACGGCCACGGCGGAAACATCGCTCCTTGTGAAGGTAACTGGGGACAGTTTCAGCAGCGGCTGGAGATCAATCTTCAATTTGAAAGCTACTGGTCATTCCTGCCGGACAGCGTGGCGGAAGCAAATCTGAAAACGAAACGATGGCCCGGTCACGCGCAGGAATTCGAAACAGCATTCGCCATGGCAGCGTTTCCTGAAAACGTTCGTCACGACGCGATGCGCGAGCAGCCCGACCAGGAACCGATGGAAGCGACCGCCGAAGCAGGAGCGGCGATGATTGATGCGATCGTGGAAGGCGTGGCCGGACACGTGCAGAAGATGATCGACGGCACTTCCGTCGCCGACATTCCGCCGTTCCATGAATGAGCCGCTCTCACCATCGTCTCATTCTTGCTTTGTACCGAATTGGTGATGTGCAATGGACTTTCAATTGTGGCTCGAATTTGAAGTCTGGCGAGAAGCTGGCGGAAATGATGATCCACAAAACGAAATTTTCAATATGCAAATCGCCTTCCCTGATGGGCGAAAGTATGCATTGAATGTTTGGACCTATGGAGCATTTCCACGCATTGTTGCTGATGCAGGTGTGAAACACGAAGAGTCGGATGACTCTTATCTCCTGCCTCCCGACCTGTTCGTAGATCGGCTGGATCGCCGATACCTTGAGATCGTGGTTGCTGATCTAGTCGAGCATGACCACCTTCGTAATGAGTGGCTTGTTGTCGAGGATGAGTAAATTGCCTTCCCGACGCGAGTTGGCAAAACATGAAAACCTTGAGGGTAGCATCTCGCGGGGATTCGCAGTGAAGATTGTGTGCGATCTTAATTGCGAGTTGAGTACTTATTGACGTTGAACGTTGCGTTTCGGCAACGTCGAGTTGCATTCTCACAACCCGCTTTCGTGCTCGGTATTTGCTGGCTCTGCGGCGGATTCGGTCGGATCGTGACAATCACGCGTTGCGTTGTGCTCGATTTTGCCTGTTCAGCCAGAATTCGCTCAGTTGATCACCTCATGGTCTATGTTTCTTCATCCTGGATGCTCCAGGTTCTGTGGCGTGTGTGCGCTGTTGAGGAACGAACATTAGACCATACCGAGGATGCTCCCGATCATGCGGATTCCGCCGGGTGTACGAGCCAGACTGTCCGTGCTGAAAATGCCGACCGCGTCGCTGTGTGCGATTGCCGGTCTGGTCATTGCATGGCCCGAGGGGCTGCTGCCTGGCAACCTGATTCCGATTCCTGATTCGATCGCGTCTGCGGCTGCGGGACCAATCGCAAAACTCACAACCATCGGCACCGTCTTTCTGCTGGAGACACTGGGTCTGTTTATTCCGGTCAGTCAAGGTGCTTTGCGAATTGGGAATTCAGTCGTTGACCTGGTGTCGGCCAGCGGCGGCCTTCGAATTCTGATAGCGGTGATGGCTGTCTCGACAACGGCCGCGGCTTTGGCCAGTAAACCTCTCTGGGAGCGAGTTCTCATCCTGTTAAGTGGACTTCCAATCGGCATCGTATGTGGCATTTTCCGAGTGTTCGTCGGTTGTTTGCTCTTTCATAGTGCCGGGCAGTGGCTGGCTAATCTGGTCCTGTTCGAAGTGGCCGGTTGGCTGACTCTCGCGTTTGCCTGGGGTTGTCTGGTTGCTGAACGGTCGCTGCTTTCTCGGCTTCTTGTGCCGCCTCCGGCTCGGGAAGTCGTGCCGGTTCTGATTGGTTCGCAACCGGCTACTGCTTCACCAAGGCCGTCTGCAAGACAGATGAATCCAACGGTGAGCGCTCATGGTCTTGCAGGTGCTGCTTCGTCGAATCACGAAAGTGTGCTGGCGGTCGCCACTGAAGAATCGCCGCGGCAACGTTTAGCGTTTCTGGGTGCCGCTACCTGAAATCACTGATCAAGTCATCTGGGCGATTTTGCCCGTTCTGAATTTTTGGATACAGCTATGCCGTCAACTGAAATCGGACGCCCAGCGACAGGCACGACATCTTCGTCTTCGGGGACTGCGCGAGAAGTTCAACCTCGTTCAGCGGGGAAGGCTGTTAAGTCAACGCAGAAGAGTGGCCAACGCGGCAACCCTGTGTGGCGAGCCTTGCAGCTTGCTGAGCCGATGACGCCTCAAGGGCTTCTGCTGGCCTGTAAGCGTCGTTGGAAGCAGGCCATTCTGATCGGAGTTCCTTTGACGCTGCTGGCTGTGGCCGCCACCTGGGTGGCGGTTCCTGCACATTACACAGCGTTTGTTCTGTTGAAAGTTGCGTCGACGGAGCCGCGGCTTGTCTTCAAAAAGGCAGAGACCGAGCAGAACTTCGACACGTTCCGACAAACGCAAATGGCGATGATTCAAAGTCGCTTTGTCTTGAATGCGGCGTTGCGTCAACCAGGCATCAGCGATCTTGAGACCATTCGAACCAAGGCCTATCCGTTGGAATGGCTTGAGGACAGCGTCGCCGTCGACACTTACAACAGTCCCGAGATACTTAAAATTTCGTTGACCGGCGGGAATCCTGAAGACATCACGAAGATCGTGAATGCTGTGAAGGATGCGTACCTCGATGAGGTCGTATTGGCCGATCGGAAACAGCGAATCACACGGCTCAACGAGTTGGAGCGAATTCATAGCGAGACTGAAGAGAAGGTCCGGCAGAAAGAGAAGCGAGTTGAGTCGCTGGCCAAAGAGTTAGGCACCGGCGATTCACAGGCGCTGTCGATCAAGCATCAGATGGCTCTTGAGCAGATCTCGTTGCTGCGACGCGAGCACGCTCGAATTCGGTTTGAATTGATGCGGGCTCAGATTAATGAGCAGTCGGTCGGAGTGACCGGCGTTGATTCGGGGTCACCCGTGCTGCTTGGTAGCCCGGTTGGTGCCGGAGGTGCTGGACAAGTTGGTGATCCGAAGGCGGCGTTGACAGCAAATCGTATCACTCAACTTCAGTCGCTGATTTCCCGTTACGAGACGCAGGTGGTCGATCAGAATCATCCCATGCTGCAGAAGTACCGAGGAGAATTGAAGCAGTTACAGGCTTCGGCGGTAGGTGTTGATGCAAGCGGCGAGGCGACCCATGGATCAAGACTCGACATCCTGAAGCGGCAGGAAAAATTGCTGGCGGAAGAGTTGGAGAAGTACTCGGACCTCGTCAAGAACATCGGCAGCTCGTCGTTCGAGTTGGAGCTGATGAAGTCTGACATCGCTCAGATATCCAAGGTCTCGGATCAGGTCGGTTCAGAAATGGAGTCGCACAGGATCGAGTTGAAGTCGCCCACTCGGATCACGCTGATGCAGGAAGCGGAGGTCCCGCAGGTGCTGGATCTTGGAAAGAAGAAAAAACTGACAGGAGCCGCCGGCTTCGGCACGATCGGTTTTGTGTTCCTGGCAATTTCGCTGTTCGAATTTCATTCGAGGCGAATTACGGATCCACAGGATATTTCTCAGACGTTGGGACTTGATCTGCTCGGAAGTCTGCCTGCGATGCCGAAGCCACTGATTAAGTTCTGGGAGCAGCCAAAAGCGTCTCGCATGGCTCTGTGGAATAACGCCTTAATCGAAGCTGTCGACAGCACGCGGTCAATCTTGCTGCACGATCCGAATGTCGAGCAGCGGCGGGTTTTGATGGTCGCCAGCGCGGCCGCACAGGAAGGCAAGACAACATTTGCCTGTCAGCTTGCTGGCAGTCTTGCACGAGCCGGACGGAAGACTGTCCTGGTCGATTTCGACCTGCGACGTCCGCGTGCTCACGAATTGTTGAACGTTCCGTTGGAACTTGGTTTGTCGGAACTGCTTTCTGAAAAACTCGATGTGCAGACGGTGCTGCATTCGACATCCGATCCTTCGCTGAGCGTCATTCCGGCAGGGCGAGTGAACGATGCGGCTTTGCAGAGCATTGCTCGTGACGGAGCAGACTGGTTGTTCGAAGAACTGAAGAAAGACTTTGAGTTCATCATCGTCGATTCGTCACCGATCCTTTATGTCGCGGACGGGGCGTCAGTCGGACGCAACGTCGACGGAGCGATCATGGTCGTGCGATCTCACGCCAGCCGTCTGCCAGCCGTCGCGGTCGCCTGCGAACGCATCGAGATGCTGGGCATCGACTTGATTGGCGGAGTGATGGTGGGCGTTCAGTCCAACCTCAGCGGCTACGGATACTCTTACGATTATCACTACGGTGCGACGTCTGGTTAGACGCTCCGCGACGGCACGACTGTGGGCCGGCATCATCGGAAGATGTCGGCACTGACGACACTCGGATTGATCGTTTTCTTAGAGTACCAGATGCCTCACTCATCTCTCATAAATGCGATGACCGTTGACGTGGAAGACTACTTTCACGTTTCAGGATTCGCCGATCAGGTTTCGCGATCGGACTGGGACGACATGCCCAGTCGCGTCGTCGCAAACACACAACGACTGCTCGCCCTGATGGAGAAGCATCAGACGCGAGGCACGTTCTTTGTGCTTGGTTGGGTTGCCGATAAGTTTCCGCAACTGGTTCGAGACATTCATCGAGCCGGTCACGAAGTCGGCTGTCACAGCTATTGGCATCAGCTTGTCTACGATCTCTCACCGGACGAGTTTCGGCAGGACCTGATCAAAGCACGCGACGTTCTGCAGAATCTGACCGGCGAAGCAGTGACGCACTATCGCGCTCCGAGTTTCTCGATCACTGGTCGTTCATTGTGGGCGTTGGACGTGCTGGCCGACGAAGGCTTCACGTGCGATTCCAGCATCTATCCGGTTTATCACGATCGTTACGGTATTCCCGAGGCTGATCCCACGCCCCATCGTGTGATCACGCCGTCCGGAACGCTTGATGAATTTCCGGGTGGAGTGTTCACTTTTGGGAAATTGCGTCTGGCAGTTTCAGGGGGCGGATATTTCCGACTCTACCCTCGACGATTTACTGAGTTCTGCCTCGGGCGAATTAACACCCGATCCGCCAGCCCGTTCATGTTCTACATTCATCCGTGGGAGGTGGATCCGGATCAGCCCAGACTTTCTGGATCACTGATGTCGAAATTTCGGCATTACCAGAATCTTCGAACCACCGAACACAAACTGAACTGGCTGTTGCCGCGATTTCGGTTCGATTCGATGAGCGCTTCGATCAGAAGCATCGAGAGTGAGATGAGTGAATACTCCATGGCCGATGGTCTGTATGGCCTCGCCGGAGTTCCACTCGAATGTTCCGAATCCGCCGCCGAGCTGCAGCTCCAGAATTCCTGACAGTACTGCAGCTTCGAAAAGGCGACACCAGTGACTCGGCCCTCCTGCCTGATTCTGACGCATCGCGTTCCGATGCCGCCCAACCGTGGCGATCGGATCCGCACTTGTAATTTTCTGCGTCACATCGCGAAACGCGCCGACGTCTGGCTGGGATGCCTGGCCGACGAGCCGGTTTCTGACGACACATGGCAATCTCTGCGGGAGATTTGTCATCGAGTTGCGATCGTACCCGTCGAACCTCGGTTGCGCTGGGTGCGCGCCGGAGTGTCGTTTCTTTCTGGTAAGACGATCTCTGAAGGAGCATTCGCGTCGCCGCGGCTAAAGCGAATTGTCGCCGAGTGGGCAGGTCAGACGTCGTTCGATTCGGCGTTGTGTTCGTCGTCGGCCCTCGCTCCGTATTTGCAGATTCCAAAACTCGAACAGACTCCGCGACATGTCGACTTGATCGATGTCGATAGTGAAAAATGGTTCGACTACGCGAAAGCGTCGGGCGTGATCAAACGCGGGATCTTCCACCTGGAAGGGCACCGCCTGCGAAAGCTCGAAGGCGGAATATCGGACTGGGCGAGCGGCATCACCGTGGTCAGCGAGCCGGAAGCTGCACTCTATCGTTCGTTCCGACCGGACGGCCCGATTGAACCGATTCCTAACGGCGTCGACGTTGACTATTTCACGCCGGAAGCCGGCTGCGCCAATGGCGTGATGCCGGCAGCGTCTTCGCAGAGTGGTTGTGTTTTCGTCGGAGCACTCGACTACAAACCGAACATTGATGGCATCATCTGGTTTGCCCGGAATGTCTGGCCACAGATTCACCGTCAACATCCGGATCAGACTCTGAGCATCGTCGGCCGCGAGCCGGTCGCTGACGTTCAGAAGTTGGCTGAGATCCCCGGTGTCGACGTCGTCGGAACAGTGCCGGATGTCCGACCTTATCTTTCGCAGGCGGCCGTAGCCGTTGTTCCGTTGCACATCGCACGCGGCGTGCAGAACAAAGTTCTTGAAGCGCTGGCGATGGCAAAGGCCGTTGTTGCTTCGCCGGACCCGCTTGTCGGGCTGCGAGTCGAAGACGGCGTGCAACTCTTCAAAGCGGTCGAGGCTGAGCAATGGGTGACTTGCGTGACTCGCTTGCTGGACGACGCTCAGCTTCGTCACGACGTTGGAATCGCCGGGCAGGCTTACGTGACAGCTCATCATCGCTGGGAACAATGTCTTGAGCCGTTGATGAGGTTCCTCCACCTGGAGAATCGTGAAAGCCCAAACACCGACGCAAATCCAAACGCACAGGCGGGGAACATCCTCGCGACGACGTCTGCCATCAATCAGTCCCTTCCTGATCGAGAGACTTCATGAAGGGTCTACTTTTCACTTATGGCATGACCGCAGCGGGAGCCCTCTTCGGGCTCTTTTGTCCGTTCTATGGGCTGCTGGCGTACGTGTCGTTTGCGATTCTGAAACCCGACGCGATGTGGCCGTGGTCCGTTCCGCCAGCTCGGTACAGTCTGGCAATCGCCGGCTGCATGATGATCGGATGGGTCTGCACGAAGCAGGCGACGTTTAAGCTCGGCCGAGCGATCGTGCCCGTGATGCTGATCTCTGGTTTTCTCGGGTGGGCGTTCATCGGAGCGTTCAAGCCGTATCACCAGGATCTGGCGTGGGACTTCGTGGAGCGTATCGCCAAGATCGTCATTCCGATGGTGATCGGCCTGACCATGATCAACTCGACGAAACAGTTGAAGCAGCTCGCGTGGACAATCCTGACCGCGCAAGGCTACATGGCTTACGAAATGAATTCCTACTATTTCGGCGGGTACAACCTGCTGAGGTGGGAAGGCTTCGGCGGCATGGATAACAACAGCGCCGCGATCGCTCTGGTGACAGGCATCGGCCTGGCGTTCTTCCTGGGCGTGCATTCCGAAAAGCTGTGGCATAAGGGGCTGGCATTTTTCTTTGCGACTTTGATGGCGAATGCAATTTTGTTTTCGTTCAGTCGCGGCGGGATGCTCGGAATGATCGTGGCCGGGGTCGGCGCATTCATTGTGATTCCGAAACGTCCTCGCACGTACGCCATCCTTGGGCTGGCCATCCTTGGAGCATCAATCATGGCTGGTCCGGAAGTTCGCGACCGATTCATGACGACTTTCGTCAAGAAGAAGTCTGGCGAGCGTGAAGCTTCGGCCCAAAGTCGTGTCGATCTTTGGAAAGACTGCATCGACGTCATGAAGAAAAAGCCGGTGATGGGCTGCGGTCCGAATCAGTGGCCGATGATCGCGTCGACGTACGGGTGGCCTCACGGCAAAGAAGCTCACAGTCTCTGGATTCAGACGGGAGCAGAACTTGGATTCGTCGGCTTGGCGATGTACCTCGGTTTCTATCTGACCGTTTTGACCTTGCTGTGGCAGCTCACCTGGAAACGCACGCATGTGGCTGACCCGTGGTACAAATACGCCGCGCGGATGTCGTTTACGGGGCTGTCCGGGTTCGTCGTGTCGGCTCAGTTTGTGAGTCTCGAATCGCTCGAAATTCCGTACTACACCGCCTTGCTTGGCCTGGGAGCGCTCAAGCTGGCGAGTGCGCCGCGTCACCTGTCTGGCCTTGAAGAATTCGAAGAACAGCACTTCGGTACGGACGACGATGCCGAATCGGTCGCGGACGACGACTACGTGGATGAGTTCGCAGCCTATCCCGATTTCGAGTCGAGCGATGGTCATCTCGCCGAGTACGAACTTGCGTCGTCCGGGGAAGAAGTCTCAGAGGCACGATAGAGCTGGTTGCTCGACGTCATAAAAAAAGTCCTGTCAAACACAAATCGACTTTGACCCATTTGCGGAATTCAGGTTTACCGACATGCGATCACTTCGAAACACAATGCGAGACGAATTCTTCGACGTCTGGAAGAAAGCCTGCACGGCCGATGACGGCAAAAGTGCGCTGGCAGGTTCGCTTGGAGATCTTTTGTCGTGGCGACCGTCCGACGTGAACACGGACGTCTTTTCTGAGTCTCCATACAACGAGGTTGGTCGCCGGTCGGCCAGCCAACCAACCTGCGAACGTGATGACATCATTATCGTCAGTGCGAGATTCCGAAGTGGTTCGACGCTGCTCTGGAATCTGTTTCGAAACATTCCGGGTTTCGTTTCGTACTACGAACCGTTCAACGAGCGGCGTTGGTTTGATCCGAACGCTCGCGGCGAGCGAGTTGACTCGACGCATCGAAAAGTGGCTGACTACTGGGCCGAGTACGACGGCATGGCCGATCTGGGCGACGTCTTCGACGAAGCCTGGAACGAGCAGGAACTCTACATGAGCGAGGGCGCGTGGAACCCTCGGATGAAGTCGTACATGGAACAGCTCGTTGAGCGAGCAGACGGCCGGCCGGTGTTGCAGTTCAATCGGCTGGACTTTCGTTTGCCGTGGGCGCGACGCACGTTTCCGAATGCAAAACTTGTCCACCTCTACCGACATCCTCGCGACCAATGGACGTCTAACCTGCAGAAGATCGAACGCTTTGCACCTGATGGGAAAATGTCCAACTTCGCGGAAGTGGATGGCTTCTACCTGCTGAACTGGGCTCGGGACCTGAAGTACCACTTCCCGTTTCTGGAAGAAAAAACGATCGAACACCCGTACCAGTTGCACTATTTTCTGTGGAAGTTGTCCTACGTCTACGGTCGGAGCTGGTCTGACGTGTCGGTTGGTTTTGAAGAGCTGACCACGAATCCGGAGCGTGCGTTGTTCCATTTGTTCGACACGTGCTCGATTGACGAGTCACATATCGAAAGTCTTCTTCCACTGATCGAGCCGCCGCCGTTTGGGAAGTGGAAAAAGTACGCCGCAGACGCGTGGTTCAAACGGCACGAAGAGCATTGCGAAGATGTACTCGCCAGTTTCTTTGCGACACAGAAGTCGGAATCACGGGCAGAGCCGATCGATCGCCCGCGTAAGGAAGTCAGCAGTCTTTAAGAATTCCTCTCGCAAGTTCAACGACCGTTGCCAGTTCAAGAACTGATCAGAATCTTATGAGCGTTTCAGAAATACACGAACAGACCATCGCAGCAGATCGCCGGGCCGGAACGGTCATTCACCGGGCGTTCGATTTTGTGATGCGCAGCTGGTTTGCGTCAGCTCGCGGTCGGTTCACGATGGCTGCGTGCTGCCTGACGTTTCTGACGTACCTGCTGCTGTCTGAAGATCCCTGGTGGCTGTTTCGAGCATTCCCGAGCGATGCCGTTCGGACGTTGAAGCACGGCGTCATCGACAAGGTCTATCATTTTGTCGCCTACTTCGGCACGACCTGCATCCTGATGTGGTACGCGGCGTCGAGCAGCGGGCGGACGATGTACGGACTCGCGGGTGCTGTGACTGTTCATGCAGTTGTCACCGAGTTTCTTCAAAAGTTTGTCCCGCGGCGGACGACCGATCTGGATGACCTCATCGCGAACCTGGCTGGAATTGCTGCTGGTTTGTGTTTCGGACTTCTGCTCCGACGACTGCTGACTGACTCGCAAACTCACACTCAGACAGCTGACAATCGGAGTGAAACGGGACCAGTTGCCGCGTCGGGAGTGTCCATTCGGCAATCGATCATGCCGGGTGCGACAAGCGTCGAACCACGTACGAACCCGCGTCCGGTGGTTGTGTCGGCTGATCGGCCGAGTTTCGAACGCGTACAACTTTCTTCCGACCAGATTGCGGAAGTCCAGCCTCGCGAAATCAATTATCGGCTGCTGGGAATTGTTGCGGGCGTGGCGGGGCTGATGCTGGCTTCGACGTACGCTGTTCATGGCTGGCAGGTCAGTCGAATTTCCGGTTCATCGCTCCAGGACGCTCGTGCTGCGCTGGCAGCCGGTGATAAGACGAAAGCGATCCATTTCTTCGAACAATACTGCAACTCCGCGCCGAACGACGTGAACGCGCTGGCCGAGTTCGCGCTTCTCAGCGATGACTCACGGGTGCCGCCGCACGGAAGTCGAGGCGTCTTTCTGCTGTTCGAACGAGTCCTGCGGAAGGATCAGACTCGAGACGATGTGCGTCGCCGAGTCGTCGTGGCAGCACTCGAACTGGGGCGATATTCGGACGCGTTGGCCCACGCAAAAATATTGCAGCAGACCTATCCGAAAGAGGGAGTGTTTGATTTCCAGGCGGGACTCTGTCACGAGCATCTGAGCAATTTCACGCGAGCGGCAGAGGCGTGTGAGGCAGCGATTGACGATTCACCGGAACTGATCGAGTCGTGGGAACGCCTTGCCCGATTGAAACTTTTAAGACTCAACGCGGCTGATGAAGCCGAGCAGTTGATGCAGAAGCTTGTCCAGGTGAACTCGCAGAACGCGGAAGCCTGGATCGCTCGCGCGAGATTTCGAGTTCAGATCAAACAGCCCGAAGCCGCCGGACAGGATATCGAGCGAGCGCTCGACATCGCTCCAGGCGAATTTAAGGTGCTGCACGCTGCTGGCGAAGTCGGAATCTCTCGCGCAAGACAGGCTCGCGCCGAAGACAAACTCCCCAAAGGAAAACGAATCGCGATCGAGGTTGGATCATTGCTCACCCGCGATGACCAGTCGAAAAAGAACCAACGGCAGCTCGATCTGCAGCGTGTCGTTCTGGAAGCTGAATTCGGAAGTGTGAAACGAGCGTTTGCTCTGGCAACCAGTCTGCTTGATGACGCGTCGTCGGACGATCACAGAAGGATTCATCAGTTGCTGGCGGAAATCGCAATCGATCATGGTCAGATCGAACAGGCCCGGAGTTCGCTCGACCAGTTGCCACGCACCGAGATTACGGACGGTCAAAGGCTGAGGCTGGAAGCGAAGGTCGCGATTCTGGACCAACGATGGAACGCGGCCGCGGATATCCTGACCGACGCCCGCCGAATTCTGGCCGAGTCGTCGGAGCAATTGCAGAAGGTTGATCTGAGCCTGGCAGAGTGTCTTGGCAAGGCTGGCCGGATCGAAGAACAAATCCTGGCTTATCGACGAATGCTGAAGTATTCGCCGCAGTCGGTTGAAGCTCGCCGCGGTCTGGCGTTTGCTCTGGCCACGGCGGGGCGGTATCCGGAAGCGTTGGCCGAGTATCTGCAGCTTGTCCATATTCCGTCCGTACGGCTGGAGCTGGTCAGGCACCTCATTGATTACAACAAAACAATTCCCGAGGTTGCTCGCGACTGGAAGGAAGTTTCGGAACTCCTTGCGAAAGCGAAGGCCGATGGTGATGCGTCGGTCGATCTGAGTGTGCTGTCGGGAGAAGTGCTCATCGCGAAAAGTGATTTCGACGAGGCTCGTCAGTTGATCATGCAGGCTCGAAGCGAGCATCCCGGCGATAGCGATTTACTGGCCATGCAGATCCGGCTTGCAGAGTTGTCCGGCGACGCGGCAGAAGTATCGCGTCTGAAGGGAGAAACGTTTGCTGCGATGGGCAAGGCCGAAGACGCAGAACGTGAACTACGACTGACGCTGGTTGAGTCTGAGAAGAATGGCGAAGCAGCCATCTCACTGATGGAGCTGTACCTTCGAAATGGACGTACGGATCAGGCGGTCGACGTCTTCAAGCAACACGCTGCGACATTGAATCCGCTTGAACTGTCGCGGACGTACGAAGCGTTTGGAGATTTGAAACGCGCCGTCGAAATTCTTCAGGAGTACGTCGCTCAGCAGCCGGGCGACACGGAAGCTGCTCAGCAGCTGGCGGGACTCTTCGTCAGAAATGGGCGACCAGAGTTGGCCGAACCGCTGCTGGAGAAACTTCTTTCTGCTCAGGTGAATGTTTCAGAAGAAAGCGTACGAGCTGCTCGCCGAAGTCTGGCGATCATTCTTGCGAAGAAGCAGAACTATCGAGCGTTTCAAAAAGCGACGGCTTTGATGGATCAGAATGCCTCCGAGAATCCGGTCGTCGAAATTCGCGATGTGAGAACGATGGCCGCGGTTCTGCAGAATTCGCCGATACCCGCTGACCACCTGGTCGCCATCGGGCTGCTTGAAAAACTCGACGACCGACGGCAAATGAGTCGCGAAGATCGCTGGCAACTTGGAAAGCTCTATATCCGTGTCGGTTTTCCGGAGCAGGCGAGCCCTCAGTTTGAACAAGCGGCGGGTAGCGGTTTTGCCGAGCCTGCGTTTTTGAGCGACTTGATTACTCACCAGATTCGCATGGGCGACCTCGTTCAGGCCCGCGAACAAATCGAACGATTGCCGGCGAATGTTCAGCCGGCGGACGTCGTCCGTTTGCGAAGCCGATACCTCGTCGCGGCAGGGCAATCGGAAGCTGCGGTTTCGGAGCTGAACAAGTTTGTCGAAGCGACAACCGATCCGGGAAATCGAATCGACCATTTGCTGCTGGCCGCGGACGAGTGCCAGGCAGCGCTGTTGCACGACCGGTCTGCAAACGAAGCCGCGATCAGCCAGGCTGCCGAACGTTATCTACAGACGGTTGCTAAGGAAGACCCGAGACAAGTGGGGCATCTCGTTCGTTGGCTGCTTGAGAGACAGCGCGGCGTTGAAGCATTCGACTTGCTGGATGTCGTCTGGCAGGAACTGCCTATCGAGGACGCGGCCAGTCTTTCGCAGGAGATGCTTCGAAGCGGATCGAATCGAAGTCGGCGCGAACTTGTCGAGAACCACCTCGTAGCGAAGAGCCAGGAGCAGCCGGCGTCGCTTGAGTTGAAACAGTCTCTCGCTGACGTCTGGTCACTGGGCGAAAAGTACGCGGAAGCCGAAGAGCTGTATCGTGAGATTCTTCGCGCTGACAGTCGGAACGTGGCCGCACTGAACTCTCTGGCCTGGAACCTCGCGATGCGCGGCAGACTGCTGGACGAAGCCATGACTTTCGCCGAGCGTGCGATCGCCGAAGCGGGGCCGATGCCGCAACTTCTTGACACTCGCGGATGTGTCAAGCTGGCGCAGTCTCGACTGCGGGCGGCGACCGACGATCTGATCGCGGCGGTTGAAGGTGGAAACCTGCCGGCGACATTCCTGCATCTGGCATTTGTTCAGGCCGAATCCGGTGATGCAGAATCGGCAAGGCAGACACTGGCCCACGCGGTTGAAGTTGGACTGCGAGCTGAGCGGTTGCACCCACTGGATCTCGACCTGCTGAATCGATTGAACGCTCAACTTCAGAGCGGCAAAGTTGCAGCCGTTCGGGATCGTTTCGATCTTTGAGCAGCGAGGTTGAAGCTGTTTCCAGCTTTGCACGCATGACTCCAGAGGCGACGCGGGTTAAAGTCGACGCTTGTTTTGAGCGTCCCTTGATTTGCCTCGATGGAGTTTTGCCATGCGATTGTCGTTGTGCCTTGTTGCGGGTCTGGCAGTGGTTGCTGCCGCTTCTTCGTTTGCGAATGCCGGACCGAAAGACGGTCGCCTGGATGTCTACTTCATCGATGTCGAAGGCGGAGCCGCGACGCTGTTCGTGACACCCGAAGGCGAGTCGCTGCTGATTGATTCAGGATATCCGGGATACGATTTCCGCGACCGCGATCGCATTGTCGACGTCGCAAAGAATCATGCAAAGATTGAGCAGATTGATCACGCTTTGGTGTCGCACTGGCACCTCGATCATTACGGCAACCACGCGGCATTAACCGAGAAGATCAAAATCGGGACGTTCTGGGATCGCGGAATTCCGGACTCGCTTCAGGAAGATGCGAAGTTCGGAGAGCGCATCGTGGCGTACCGTGCGGCTTCTCAGAATCAGTCAAAGACAGTGAAGGCTGGCGACAGCCTTCCGCTCAAGACCGGCAGCACACCATTGTCGATGAAAGTGGTGACGGCCAGCCGCGAAGTTATCAAGAACACGGGAGCGGCGAATCCGTTTGCGAAGCTGCACGAAGCGATGCCGGAAGACAAGTCCGACAACGCGGCCAGTGTCAGCCTGTTGACAACCTTCGGCGGCTTCAAGTTCCTGTGCTGTGGCGACCTGACCTGGAACATCGAGGCAAAGCTGGTCACGCCGAACAACCCGCTGGGGAAAGTCGACGTCTTCATGGTCACGCACCACGGTTTGCCAAACAGCAACAACCCGGCGCTGGTGATGGCCATTGATCCGGTCGTCGCGATCATGTGCAACGGCCCAACGAAGGGCGGACACGAACAGACTCAACAGACGCTGCGGAAGGTTGAGTCATTGAAGCACCTCTACCAGCTTCATCAGAACGTCCAACTCGCGGCAGACCAGCAGGCGCCGGGTGAGTTCATCGCGAACGTCGGCAAACTGGGCGAGTGTGACGGTGTGTTCGTCAAGATGTCTGTTGCGGGTGACGGCTCAAATTACACCGTGCAGATCGGTGCCGACGGCAAAGCCCGCAATTACAAAACGCGAAACTGACTTCACTTCAGGATTGGTAGATTCGTAGGGGTAATGCTGCGTCGGGTCACTTCTTCAACGGGCCGGTGTAGACGCATTCGAAGTCTCGGCCGTTCACCCGTTTCAGCGTGGCGAGGTCGCTGTCTTTCCAGCGAGGGTCCGGGGCTCCCGAGACGAACCAGTTTCTGCCGTTATCGGCGAGCAGCATCCCGTACTTCTTCAAAGCTCGCAGTACGACCTGGGCACTTGGCGGGAACTTGGAAATGTCATAGTCGGCTCGCAGACGGACTCGCAGACCCATCGGTGGCAGTGTGGGGTCGGTGTGTCGACTGGCGAAGTGGCGAGCGGGATGGATGTAAGCTCGCTGAGTTCGTTCGACCGTGAAGCGTAGCGCGTGGCGAATTTCGCCTTCGGCAACTTCGTCGTACCGGACCAACCCGGGGAATACCGGCAAGCCTGCTGCGTCGGACGATGTCCAGCCGTCTGGTCGCAACTTGTCGGAGCTGAGATCGAAGATCGCCCCGGAACCGGCTCGCCATCCGAAAACCGGATCAGGGATCGCCTGAAAGATCTCGTACAGGAGTTTCTTTTTCGGATCGATCATGATGATGTGCCGATCGCTGTCGTACGGCGCGTCCGGGCCGCCTTCGATCGCAACGCCTTGCGGAATCGGGTACGGCCCCGGATCGCTCTCGTCGTCGTATTCAAAGTTGACTGTGACTTTCGGCTGATCCGAATCCACCACCACGAACGGAATGCCAATCGGCGAGCCTCGCCAGACCGTTCCAAAATCGGGATGCAGATGGTCAGAATTTCCGATGGCTCGCAGCCATGTGCTCGACATTCGATGGACGGGCAGATCAGAGATGTCACGATTCCACTCGTTGTTGGCTGTGAAGATCTCGACGTTGCCGAGGTGAGTTTTCAAAACCGGAACAGCGGATGCAGGTTTCGATGACGCAGGTTTCTCGCTCGGGTTGGAACCGGTCGGGTCTCCTGCCGACGGGGCACTGGCAAATGCTGGCAGCTGGTCATCAGCGTCGGCGAATGCCGGATTCCTGTCGAACGAAGTACTGCCGACGGGGGCTGGTTTGTCATGTGAATCGCCGTTGGCTCGCGCCGTTGATTCAGTCGGAATTGTCGTTGATGCCGACGATTCGGATTTTCCAAATGAGTCAGCGATTGTGCCCAGAAAGAACGACGTGACCGCAACAAGCAGATACAGAGGCGGATGGTTGGATGGCTTCATGACGATTTCTTGTTTGTCGGGATCGTTGATGAGAGCTTTGCACTCGTCCCTGGTTGTTCTGGAATCTGCCGCGAGTTCGCTCCTGGTAGTGTCTGCGGGAAGCGAGGCCGGACGGTTTTCACGCTGTTTGTGCGGCAGGGACACCTGAAAAGATAGCTTTTGAAGTACGGACAACTGGAAGTTGGGGCACGAACATCTGCTTTCCTTTGGTGACTCTGTCGCGAGCGAGGGTTTGTCGCGTGAAAACGACCGCGAATCCCTGCTAAAGTAAGCTCTTCATTCCGGATCCGGTTGCTCGGATTCGTGTGTCGGATATTCTCAACTTTTTGCTATTTGCCGGAGTCGTCTTGCTCACGGCAGTTATTGCGCCTCGGAGAGTTCTTCATGCCAGTCAAAGTTCGGTGCGAATGCGGAGCGGGAATTTCTGCTCCCGATGCAGCTCGCGGAAAAGTCATCAAGTGCCGAAAATGTGGTGAGCCCGTCCGAGTTCCCAAAGGCAATGCAGGCGGCGATGGTCAGAGACCCCGCAGGAAGAAAGCAGCCCGTCCGCGGCCAACGGCCGATGACGACGATTTCTTTTCCGCTTTGGATCTCGAAGGTGGCGAAGATCAGGACGTTCGCATTTGCCCGAAGTGCGCGACAGAGGTCGACGAAGAGGACATCGAGTGTCCTAATTGCGGTGTCGATATTGAGACTGGCATGCTCAGTCAGAAGCAGAAGAAAAAGCGCAAGCGTAAAGGACCGGACATCGATCTTTTCCCGAAGGTCGTCTGGTCGGACCCGAAAGAGTTTCTGAAGAAGAACAAGTCACTCGCGATTCGGTTGATCTTAACGTTCAGCTTTTTTGCGACGACTTTCTTTGTGTGCCTGTTCATGGTTGCGGACTATTGCATTCCCGACGTGCCCATTTGTTTGGAGTGTGATAAAGAATTCACTGATGTGGGGACGAATCCGTCGATCCTGGCAAAGTTCAAGTGTGCCACGTGTGATGAGGACCGTCCGTGGGTGAAACTTCCTGTCATCCTGTTCTGGGGATTTTTGACCGCGCTCAGCGGTGGCGCCTCAATGGGATGCTTCTGGCAACTGTCGACGCTCGTCGTTCAGGCCACGATGGACGAGAAAGATTCTCTGGACCGATTCAACTTTGACTTCTTTGTCGGAGTTGCGCTCGGGTACAAAATTCTGCTATGGCCGCTGGCCGTGATGGGCATCGTCTGGATTCCGATCGCCGCCGTTATTGGTTTGCTTGTTGCAACGGGGGCGATCACCCTGGGTGACAGCGAACTTCAAATTCTGGCGATCGTGGGGGGAGTGTTCTACGTGATTCCGGTTTGGGCATTCCCAGTCGCGATGAGCCACATGTCTGCCAAGTATACGTATCGAGCATATATCCCTTACGACGTATTCCGGTTCGGACTCGCCTCGATGAAGGGGGTCTGCCAATGGTGGCTGGTCACCTTCGTTGCGATGCTGCCGGCCATCGCTGTATTGGTCCCTTTGGCGATATTCCATAAACGGGTCTATTTAGAATTTGGCAATGCCCTATTGAAATTGGTCGAGCTTTGTGGAATCGCCACGGAGGTCGACGAGCGGGGCTTCATGTTCTCGATGGCCGCAGCGGGGTTCGGCATCGTTCTGTTGATTGTCAGCATTGCGATTGTTGCAGTGCTGCTTGCATTCTCGGCGGTTTTTGTGATGCGTGCGACCGGTTTGTTTTCCTATTACTTTCAGCGAGATATCGGCCTCGGCGATCGTCGAGAGGAGAACGTTCCGGCCGGTTTCTGGGTTCGTTACCTGGCCTTGATGTTCGATCTCCTGCTGGTCGTGATTTTTATCGGAATCGTGTGGGCTGGCATTCTGGGGATGAGTGAAATGGTCCTTTACCTCGAAATGGACGACATGGTCGGTACGCTCAACATGGTTGGGAAACTGATTTCAGGGTTGATTCCCATCGTCTACTTTACGTTTACCGAAAGTAGTCCAGGACGAGGGACTCTCGGCATGAACTCTCTGGGCATCATGATCACCGATATGGAAGGCAACAGCCCGATCGAGAAAGGCGCCGCGTTGACCAGATTGTTTGGCCGGCTGACGTTGATTATCTCTGCCTTCACGATGTCGAAGGATCCGGAGAAACAGACGATCCACGACAAGATCTCGAAGACGCGAGTGATCTGGCGCAAGCTGAATGTCTGAAGTCCAGCTCGCCCGACTTTGATCGTCTGGGGTCAACAGGTTCGGCCCGATTCGACAGGTTCGGCCCGTTGTCCAGTTGGCTACAGGCCGTACTCTTTGATTTTTCGATACAGCGTTCGTTCGCCGATTGCGAGCAGGCGGGCGGCTTCGTGGCGGTTGCCATTCGTAAGTTCGAGCGTCTTTACAATGTAATGTCGCTCGATGTCGGCCATCGGTCGTCCGATAAATGCGTCGGCTCCACCGTCCGTTGAAAGATCGCTGCCGACGGAAATTATTCCGCTGTCGTCAGGGTCGCCACCGATGGCTGGGATGTAGTCCGGCAGATCGTCGACATCAAGTGCGCCGTCTGTGTCCTGGACGAACATACTCTCCATGGCGTTGCGAAGTTGCCGAATGTTTCCTGGCCACTCACACGCCGTTAGAGACTGACGTGCGGCTCGCGTGACGGTTGGTTTGGCTCGACCGTAGCTGTCAGACAGGTCGTCAAGAAAGCGGTCGATCAGCAACGGGATGTCCATCTTCCGCTCGCGCATCGGCGGCAGCATGATCGACGTCACTTTGAGCCGGTAATACAGGTCTTCGCGGAACTTTCCATCCTTGATCGATTCTTCGAGGTCCGCGTTTGTCGCGGCGACGAGGCGAACGTTGATCTCCAGTTCCTCGTTCGAGCCCACGCGGGAAATCTTCCGGCTTTCCAGAACTCGCAGCAGCTTGATCTGAGTATCGACCGGCATCTCGCCGACTTCGTCCAGAAACAGTGTCCCGCCGTTGGCGTATTCGAACTTGCCGATTCGGCGATCGACGGCTCCTGTAAACGATCCCGGCTCGTGGCCGAAGAGTTCGCTTTCCAGGATGCTCTCTGGCAGCGCCGAGATATTCAGCGGGACAAACGGTTTGTTCTTGCGATCGCTGTTCTGGTGAAGGGCTCGCGCGACGAGTTCTTTGCCGGTGCCACTTTCTCCGAGAATCAAAACGGACGCGCCCGTCGGAGCGACCTGCCGCAGTCGATCGATGACGCGTTTCATGGCGGGACTGTTGCCGATCACGCCTTCAAATCCGAACCGCTCGTCCAGACGCCGCGACAACTCTGCATTTTTTCGTAGCAAGCGGATGCGGGTCGACGCTCGCTCGACGGCCTGCCGCAGCTCGCTGATGTCGACCGGTTTTGTCAGGTACATCGAAGCGCCGGCCTGTCCCGCAGCCAGTGCCGACTGGTACGAAAAGTGGCCGGTCAGCAGGATGACTTCGGCGTC
>CALDJX010000635.1 GCA_937899075.1 uncultured Planctomyces sp.
GGTGGCTCGTGAAAGTAACAAACAGGATTCCTGCACGGGCCGATTTTGGGAAGGCCGTTTCAAGGCTCAGGTTTTAGCCGATGAAGCGGCGTTGCTGGCCTGCATGCAATACGTCGACCTGAATCCTGTGCGAGCGAAGCTGGCAGCGACTCCGGAAACAAGCGATTTCACGAGTGCTCAGGATCGGATCATCGACGCGAAGACTGCCGACGAAGTTTCCACTCCGGATGCTCGCGACAAACGCATGGAACACGGCAAGCGAGCTGTCTGGTTGGCCCCTGTTTCGCTTGTTCCGCCTCGAAAAGCCGTTCGCGAGAAGGCGACAAATCGTCGAGCCTCCAACAAAGGCTTTCTGGATATTGGGCTCGGCGATTACCTGCAACTGCTGGACTGGACCGGCCGTCAGATTCGCAACGGCAAACGCGGAGCGATCCACAAACATCTGTCCCTGATCCTGCAAAGACTGGACATGTAACCGGCCTTCTGGGTGGACTACATAAGGCAGTTCCACAAATTCAGTCGCACAGTCACCACCTACAGCAAACCCCCAGAACCAAGAACACGCAGCGAATCAAAAACAAAGTCGCTCACATCACGAAACACACTGTAACGCAAAAGGCCGCCCGGGGTTCCGAAATCGCCCAGTCTCTCCAGTTGTCTGCATAAGGGTGGATGGCCCAGTCGTGTGCCACGCCATGCTCGCTCAAAGGGTGTGGGGATTCGACGGCCGACACGAAACATTACTCTGGCTGCGAATCATCGAGCGCATCCACTTGCTTGACGGCGCGGTAAAGGCCAGAGCAAAGCAGGACTGCCATGATCAGAATCAGTCCTCCCAGAAAGAGCGAATTGTTCATCAGTTTCGTGAGGGAGAATGCTGCCGGCGGCACGCGACTGTCTTCCGTTTCTGTCCCCAGCTCCAGCCGCAGAGGGGCGACGCCAGCGGCAATGAAGCGATCGATCGCAACGGTGTCGTATTCGCGTGGCTCTCCGAATTCCGTCTCCTGCCCATACTGCAATTCGTAGGTTTCTTCCGGCTGCGCCAGAAACAGCAGCTGATGGACGTGTCCGAAGGCCTCAAGCCCGTCGATGGCCAGCGGTGGAGAGTTTCGGTTTTCAATCACCAGGCGATAGGTTTCAGAACGTGTTTCTGGAAACACGAGTTCAAGCTTCTGCTCGTCAATGTCCCGGTACTTCAGCTGCGTAACTGTCCCGGAAGCGATTCGATTCCAGTCTTCCCGCAATGCTGATCTGACGGGAACTTCAAGATGCACGCGACGGCCGAAGTTCTGACTGGTAGTTACCAGCGACAGCTTAGCCAGCGGTTGTCGAAAGGTAGAGAATTCAACAATCGTTTGTCCCGCGTTGGCGTCCTGACTGATGTTCTCGATCGAGATGTCCCATTTCTGTTCGACCATCGATTCGAATTCGATCCGAACTTCCCGGCGGCCCAGTCCGATACGATCGATTCGGAATGGGCGGCGGTTCACGGAGAAACGTTCCTGCCTGGACTGCTCTGTCTCTCCCTGCAGATTTCGAGTCAGATTGAGAATATGCGACTCCTGTTCGGATGTCAGCTGATCAATCATGATCCGAAACGACCGGAATGAATTCTTATTGAGGGGCAGGTCCACGCGACGAACGTCCATGTATTGCGAGTAATCGAAAATCGCGTCATCCGCCAGCAAAGTTTCCTGCTCGTCTGCGGGGCCGAACACCCGGACCCGCTGCTCAAAGTTTTTCAACGGTGTTTCAATCTGCAGACTGGTTGGCTGGGGATCGTCGTCGTCGAGGGAAAAGCGGATGTCAAGTCCGTCCGCCAATGGTTTAAGCGAGAGGTTTTCGGCAGACCATGTTTTCTCGATCGTACGCTCTCTGTTTTCTGACCGCTTGAGAAGCCGGTAGGGCACCTCCGTTCCGGCGGCATCAAGAATCCTCAGATCGTCAAGTTCCTCAGAGCAACGCGAATAGGCGACTGCGTCCAGCGGCACGGCCACCAGTTCCTGCTGAGCCAATTTTCCCTCGGGAAATCCGATCGGCTTCTTCCATCCCAGCGGGTCCTCGGCACCAGCGGTGACCGTACAACACAACAGAGCCAGCGACAGCATGAGGCCGAGTGACGGAGATGATACTTTCATTTCGATTCGCCTTCTTCAGAGGGAGTGGAATCTTCGATGGCGAACGTTTCCCGGTAGCGGAGGTATAGAAACGACCCCGCCAGAACCAGCACACCCATCACAATGAACGCCACAATACGGTAGATCTGATCGAGCGAAGCAAGGTCGACAAAGAAGACTTTCCACGCCACAACTCCGAACAGACAAAGCCCCGCATAGCGGATCAGCTTTTCGTTGCGACGCAACCCGGTCAGGATCATTGAAAGTGCGAACACCGTCCACAGCAGCGTGATCCCGCCGGCACGCAGGCCGGGAATGAATTCGGCCAGAAAAGTATTCAGTTCCAGACTTGAATAGATAAACAGCAGCAGAACACTGCCTGCCCCCATGATCGATCCGAGCTGACGCTGATCCGGTCCGCTGGTGAGCAGCCGGAACGACACGCCCAGAAACAGAATCACCATGCCGAAGTCCAGCAGGCGGACGCCGGCATCGAAGAACGAATAAGCTCCATCGTAGCGCAGGTTGGAAACATTCCATGACTGAAGATCAAAGATGAACAGCTTGAACAGCACGACCACCACGACAACCGCCGTCGTTCCCAGTGACAGCATGCTGGTTGTCCGCTGACACGTCCACAACAGAATTCCAGCCAGACCCAGCCACAGCAGTGTCAGCACCGGCAGACGAAATGCGTCCATCGCGAATCCAAACGTGCGATTCAGTTCCAGATGCAGGTACACGAACAGCAGCATGACGGATCCGGCGATAAAGACTCGCAGGATGTTGCTGTCCGGTACCAGACTCGGAACATCACTTTCCGGTGAGACCGCCAGTTCACCGGCCGACACCTCTGATTTCAACAGGCGATAGGCGAGCGCCATCGAACCGATGGGGACGCCGAACATGACCAGTCGTTCCACCAGCTGGCCAGCATACTCCATGAGCGTCAGGCTGCTCGGCAGTGCCATACGATATTGTTGCGGCAGATCGAGAAACACGAACCGGCACATCACAATCGCATAGATCACATACGCCGCCTGACTCAGGAATCGGCTGTTCAGTTTGCGGGCAATCCAGAGCAGCACCAGAGCCTGCACGGCCCAGCTGGCGGTGATCCATTCCCGCGACAGCAGCAGTGGAAATGTAATCGTCAGGAAGAACGCCGCCAGTCCGAGAAAGCTGACCATCAGTTCCCGGTCGAGGACTCTTTTCGCCAGACAGTAATACACGTGAGCCGTGTAGAACGCCGTCAGCCCCAACGTTACGGCCGCGATCCACTCCCGCGGGTACCTTAGATCGATCAGTCGATAACTCACGACGAAGAATGTCCCCGCGTTCAGAAACAGCATCAGAACATCCAGCAGATTGGATTTCTTTCTGGTGCGGAGATTGAGGAGAAACACCATCGTGGAATAGATCACAAAGAACCCGACAAGAAACGGCATCGACTGCCAGAAATGTTCTGCCGGTACGAACTGCCTCAAAGCCGCCACCGCCAGCG
>CALDJX010000636.1 GCA_937899075.1 uncultured Planctomyces sp.
ATGACGTCAACTGAAACGATCATCCCAGTAGCCGCGACCTTTCTTTACTCGGATTTTCTACTGGCGGCCCAGGATAGCCTTCTGGAGTCTCAATTCGCTCGGACTTTGGCCTGGGTTCTGGGATTGCTCGTCGTCCTGGGAACGGCCTGGGGCGCGTCGGTCATCTCAGGATCGATGCGTCGCAAAGAACGCGAAAATCAGTCAACGAAGACACCGAGAACCAAAGATGTCTTCGATGAGATCTGCACGGCTCAAGGATTATCGGACGAGGAGAAATATCAACTACGCGGTGGGGCGGCCGTTCTTAATCTGATGTCGCCAGCACTTTTGTTCGTCGATTCCGGGCTACTCAATCAGCTTGCCACTTCCGACCGCGAGGATGCGGGAGAGTTTCGGAAGCTCGCTGACCGGCTGTTTCCGCCAGACGCGTTCCCGTCGGAGGCAGACCTTGCTGAGCTGACTGAATCGCCGGCTGTTGTCTGATCGACAATCTTACGAAGTGGCGACTCGCGAGCCGCGGACTGTCAGGCGGCCACCGGCGAACATTCGGATCGCTTCCGGAAAAGCTTCGCACTCGGCTTCGAAGACTCGCTTCTGAAGCGTGTCCGGAGTGTCGTCGTCCATCACGGGGACGACTTTCTGCAGGATGATCGGCCCGGCGTCGTATTCGTTATTGGCAAAGTGAACCGTGCAGCCGCTGACTTTGGCCCCTCGTTCAAGCACCGCCTCATGAACATGATGGCCGTGGAAGCCTTTTCCGCAGAACGCTGGAATCAACGACGGGTGAATGTTGATGACCCGGTTTTCAAAGTCGTCCGAAATCTGAACAAGGCTCAGGAAGCCGCCGAGAATTACGAGGTCGACTTCGGCTTCGCGACAAAGATCAAAGATTCGCTCGCTGAAAGTTTGGACCGAGTCGAATTCTGAACGCACGACGGGTTCGCACGTCAGGCCAGCATTGCGAGCTCGCTCGACTCCGCGACAGTCTTCTTTGCTGGCAATGACGATGGGGAATTCGGCATCCAACTGACCGGCCCGATTCTTCTCAAGCAGATTCATCAGCGTTGTGCCGCCGCCGGAAATCAGAACAGCCAGACGGACGGGGCGGTTGAGCGCAGCAAGAGCGGTGGGCATGAGGTCGGGTTACCTGAGGGACTGCGTGATTACGCGTCCGGATTCTGTTTGCGGCGTTTCAAAGCGGCTTTCTGTTTCAGCCGCTGCCGGGCTTCGCGTATTGGCAGCATCATTTCTTCGATGGTCTGCCATCGATCATCCGGGTGCTTTTCGAGACCCTTCATGATGGTCGCGGCAATTTGCTCGTCAATTCCGGGAGCAAGATTGCGGACGTCTTTGGGTGGCTGGTTGATCGCGTGCAGAACCGCTTCCAGAGTTTCGCCCGTGTCCCAGGGATGCACTTTGGTAAACATCTCAAAGCAAGTCACCGCGTAAGAAAAGATGTCGATCCGCTGGTCCGTCTTTTGTCGTTTGATCAGTTCCGGAGCCATGTACGACGCCGTGCCGGTCCGGTTGCCCGGCTTCTGAAATGTCGGCGTGTTGGGAACGACGAGGCCGAAGTCGATCAGCTTGACGACTCCATCGGGATCAACGACGACGTTTCGCGGGCAGATGTCGCGGTGAATCCAGCCAGCTTCGTGAAAGTATTTGATGCCCTCGCCAAGTTGCAGGATGAAGCTCAAACGATTCTTCTGCATGACCTCGTTCTGTGTGTCGACCAGAAAGCTGAGGCTGACTCCTTCGACAAATTCCATGACGAGAAACTGCTCGTCGTCGATGGTCGTGCCCCACTCCAGCGTGTTGACGACGTGCTTGTTTTTGAGCTGAACGGCGATCTCGCCTTCGGACGGTTTGTTGAGGCCGTAGAAGCGTGCTTCGAAGCGAGCTGTCTTGAACTTGTCGAGAACCTTGACGGCGACCTGACGGCCGGACGCGGTGTCGTTGGCTCGCCAGACCTTGGACATGCTGCCTTGGCCGACTCGTCCGACGAGGTCGAACCGTTTGGTAACGTCCGTGCGGACGACCTTTGGCTTCTTCTCGAAAAACTTTTTGAAGAAATTCATCGAACGTGGTCTCACATGCTGCAAATTCACATGCCGCGAATTCACATGCCACAGTAGTCGATGATGCGTGCAATTTCGCTCCGCAGATGATGCCGATGCACGATCCGGTCGACAAAGCCAGCACCTTCGAGGAATTCACTTGTCTGGAAATCGTCGGGCAGCTCTTCGTTGACGGTGGCTTTGACGACTCGCGGACCAGCAAAGCCGATCAGCGCCTTTGGTTCGGCGATAATGACGTCACCCAGCGCCGCGAAACTGGCAGCGACTCCGCCCATCGTCGGATGAGTCAGAATCGAAATGTACAAACCGCCGGACTCTCGGAACTTGGCGAGTGCGGCTGACGTTTTGGCCATCTGCATCAGCGAGATGATGCCCTCGTGCATGCGTGCTCCGCCGCCGGAACCACTGAGTATGACCAGTGGAAGGTGCATCTCGGTGGCGGCTTCGATGGCTCTCGTCAGTTTTTCGCCGACGACCGAACCCATGCTGCCCATGATGAAGCTGGAATCGGTCAGGGCGAAGACCAGCGGACGACCTCGCATGTAACCTCTTCCCGCGATACAGGCTTCGGTCAGGCCGGTGCGTTTCTGCTCGGCGACAAGACGCTCGGCATACGGTTTCTTATCGACAAAGCCGAGCGGGTCGCAGGGCCGAAGGTTCGTGTACCACTCTTCGAAACTGTCCGAGTCGAGCAGTTGCTGAACTCTGATTGTTCCCGGCACGATGAAGTGATGATCGCAGTGCGAGCAGACGAACTGATTCTCTTCGACGGAGCGTCGATACACGGTCGCGCTGCAGCCGGGGCATTGTTGCCAGAGGCCTTCGGGGACGCCGCGTTTCTGTCGTTTTGTCTGGTCCTGCCAGGATTCTACGTCCGGTTTGGCCTGACTCATTTTGAGCTGCCCTTATTCATCACTGGCCGCAGCAGCGATCGGAATCTGCTCGCTGGAGCCAGTTCGTTCGTTAGCCGTTTCGCTTGTCTGGATGACTTCGACAAGCTGATCTTCGCAACAACCGAACATCGTGTCGCCGATGTCTTCAGGAGTTGCACCTCGAAGAGTACAGCTTACGAGACTCGCCAAAGGCTCGGAAGCCACCACTACGAAGCAGTCGTACTTCTTCAACGGCTTCTTCAACGCCGAAATCATGCGTTCAACAACGATCTCTACCGTTTCTCCTTCGGGCGGACAAACGGTTTTGGGAGCTTCCTTCCACTGTTTGAACGCCTTCGGAAACTTCTTTCGAATTTCGTCGACGCATAAACCCTGCCACAATCCCTGATCGAGATTGCAAAGTGACTTGTTCTCTTTAATCGTGACATCGAGTGCGTGCGCAACAGCTTCAGCCGTTGAGCGGCACGGTTCGCATGGGCCTGTGATGACCGCTTTGACCGGTTGATCCCGGATTGCGTCGATCACTTTCGCGAGCTGACATTGCCCTCGGTCATTGAGAGGCAGCTCAAGAGAACCCTGAATGCGTTTTTGTTCATCGAAGTCAGTACACCCTGGTCGGACCAGAACGACTGTGGACATTGATTTTTCTC
>CALDJX010000637.1 GCA_937899075.1 uncultured Planctomyces sp.
TCGAGAACGGATTCCGGTCGAGAACGGATTCCGATCGAGAATAGTAGTCGAGGGAGTTGCTGCTGCCACTTAACCGCGAGGCATGCCCCAGAGTTAACTGCATGTTTCATGCAGGGTGGCACAGCCAGCATGGCTGTGTCGCGCAGCGACAAGATGTTCCACCATGCGAATTCCAATCTGAGAAAAACGTCCCATTTCGAATTGCAGGCCGATGATCAGGCATCTTGTGCCTCCGGTGCCCAGCCATTCTGGTCGGACCACTCGCTGGCGTACGTCGCAAGCGATCTTGTGCAGATCGTCCACGAGCTTCTGCCATGAGGCCAGTCCGGTGGGGAAACAGCAAACAGACGACCGCAACACGGGCTCATGGCGACACTGAGCATGCCCAAACGTCAGCGCAAAAAGAAACGGTCGCACGCGAAAACGTGCGACCGTTAACAATGGTGGAGGGGGGACTTGAATCGATTTCCCAAAGTGCAGGCGGTGTAACGGTTTCGAGTGAACATGCCGTCCGCAGACCATTCGGCGCTGCCGCCAGCGCTGCCACCTCGAATCAACTGGCGTGGCTGAATGAAGTCTGGTCGAGTCTTCCGGAAGATGCTCGTGAGACCATGTTGAACATTGCTCGGAAAGCGACGCGGGGCGAAGTGGCGACATTGCCGGCAGTCGACCAGGCGGGAGCGGGTCCTTTTTCGACGCGGTGACGTTACCCCTATTCGGAACGGTCGCGGGTAGAAACACACTTTGTTTTTACTCGGTTGGATTCTCCGTTGCTCAGAATTCAGCGATGCCAGAACCGAGATGCGGGTCGCGTCCCAAACCGGTTTGGGACGCACCCGGCACAACCTGCCAGGCCCCCTGGATGGAACTATTGGGGCAGTCGATCGACTTTACTTTCGTGACCTCAACGAAGTTTTGCGGGGAAAGAAAGTGTTTCTCTTACCCCAACTGTTCCCCTATGAGTCGAGACTGAATCGCTCAAAAAGGACCCGCGAGCTGCTGATTGGTCGTGCATTAATCGATGTCCTGGTAAGTGCCTGATTCATCGAAAACTGCATACTCCGGTCGTCGTTGCTGTTCTGTGAACAAATGGTAGCATCCACAGATGCGGTGTCGTGCGGACGAATGCCGTTTGATTCCGATGCCGCTGGTTTGCCGACAGTTTCTCGCTGAGCATGGGCAACTGGCGGCAATCTGTGATCGATCGTTCGACAGCCACAGAAACGCAGGCCGCCGTGACTGACAACATTGTGACGGACGAATCGACACTCCCGCAGAACTTCGGGCCGGAACCCGAACAGGTCGCTCGGTTCATTGAACATTGGGCGGCGTCCGGTGGAGCGGAGCGGGCGAACTTTCCGTCGTTCGCTCACAACCTTTGCGACTTGCTGGCAGTCCCGCATCCCGAGCCGACAAAGACCGACGTTTCCGAGAATGCCTACGTCTTCGAACGCGACGTCACGTTCCAGAATCTGGACGGCTCGACCAGCATCGGGCGGATTGATCTCTACAAACGCAGCTGCTTCGTGCTGGAAGCCAAGCAGGGCAGCGAACAGGTCGAAGCCGACGACACGCTGAAACTCTCAGCCTCGCCGAAAAAGAAGACCAAACGCGGGACCGCCATTCGCGGGACGAAGGGCTGGGACGATGCGATGGTCAAGGCTCGCGGGCAGGCCGAACAGTACGCTCGCACTTTGCCGACGGACGAAGGCTGGCCGCCGTTTCTGATCGTGGTCGACGTGGGGCATTCCATCGAGCTGTTTGCCGACTTCACCCGATCGGGCCGGACGTACCTGCCGTTTCCGGATCCCGGCAGCTTTCGCATCAAGCTCGAACAGCTTGCCGATTCTGAACAGCGCGAGAAACTCCGCACCGTCTGGACCGACCCACTGTCGCTCGACCCGAGTCGTCGTTCGGCCAAAGTGACTCGCGAGCTGGCAGACCGGCTGGCTCGACTGGCGAAGTCGCTGGAGAGTGAAGACACCGACCCGTCGCGAGTCTCTCAGTTCCTGATGCGGTGTCTGTTCACGATGTTTGCCGAAGACGTCGAGCTGATTCCGGAAAACTGCTTCACGGACTTACTGGTCAGTCTGCAAGGCGACACCGGCAACTTCCCCGACATGGTCCGCACGTTGTGGGAGACGATGGACAAGGGCGGGTTCTCACCGATTCTGCGGGCAAAGCTGCGAAGGTTTAACGGCGGGCTGTTCGAGGACTGCGAAGCTCTGCCGCTGACAGACGGTCAACTGGAACTGCTTGTCGAAGCCGGCAAAGCCAACTGGCGGGAAGTCGAGCCGGCAATCTTCGGGACGTTGCTGGAACGGGCACTCGACCCGGTCGAACGTCACAAGCTGGGAGCCCACTACACACCGTTGGCAGTTGGTGTCCAAAGCGAGTCGCGACGGCTTTTCTCGATGGATACCGTTCTGGTCGTTCACACTTCGAACAAATCACGGAACCATTGCACAAATGAGGCTGCCTGCGCCGAAGAGGGATCTAGAATTCGCTCTTTGACTGCCAGTTCAAGTGGCCGCCCTGGTTCGTCCTGCCAAGCGAGCCATGTATAAATTTCAGCCTTTGCTCGATGCGCATCTTTGAACGGGGCTCCGCGTGCAGAGACATCGACACAGACCTGCCTCGCATAATCGAGAAGATCCTCCGACGATGTTGGAGCTAGATACTGAAGGAACGATTCAATCATTCCGCTCGTTGAGTTGTCTGGCATGATCCATACGCCCAGCTTTTGACCACCTGAGTTCGACTCAATCAAGGCGGTTCCCGGCCACTGTCTCGGGACATTTGGAAACAGTGAAATAACGCGGCCTCGGACAGCTTGCCATCTGGCATCAAGATCATCGTCGGCATCGACAAGAACGCCAACCGTTGTGACCCCCGACGACTTGAAAGTAGCCTCGATCGCTCCAGCGGCAAGTAGATTCTGTACGCCGTTGAACTCTTCGATCTCGACGATCGGTGATTCTCTTTGCCCCCACGGAATACCATTTCCGTCGATCAGGTGTGGGATCACGAACTGCTCCCTACGGCCTTCCACAAGCAATCTTTTGGGATGCGGACGTCTTGCCATAATTACCGCACCTCCATGCCGCGCTCGGCTGCTGCCACGATTTCCTGTTCCGTAAAGCTAACCGAAGAACTACGTCCAGCTTCAATCCGTTGGACAGTGACTTCGCTTCCATCAGAAACGTCAGGATGTGCAATTGTCGCCAAGCTCTCGTAACAATCTCTACTATGAGTTGTCGCGAAGACTTGGACAGACAGTTTGCGAGCCCCCTCCGACAACAGTCGCCACATTTGATCCATGACCGTGTAGTGAAGTCCGGTATCGATTTCATCGACCAGAAGAATCCCCCCCTCAGCGTTCACAAGCGCGAGTGCCAATCCAAGCATTCGCCACATTCCGTCACCCATACTTCCGATTGGAACGCGTTGGTCGAAATTGGTCAACTTCACCACAAATCCGCCCCGTTCTCCTGGATAGGACGAGCGTCTGTTTGCACTCACGGTCGCCAAGCGTTCAATGGTCGGTTCAATAGTTCGAAGGGCATCGACGGCCAGTCCCTCTTCAGGCGTTAAAACTAAGTCCTCAAACATTTGAACAACGGCTTCAATGGACAGCCCTGAAGTTGAGATGTGCCGTACCGGGATCGAGGTTTCGAATCGACGGCGCGGATATCGACGAAGTGAATCGAATGAGACACCGCCGAAGCTGTTAATCGGCAATTCGAATGTTGGAAAGTCGTGGTGCGTCCAGTCGACGTTGAGGGCCCAGGCGGGAGCATCCAATGCGTCGTCGCTTCCGCTTTCGAATGGGAGACTGGACTGCCTTGAATGCTCAAGCCGGTTGATTTCTTGTACGTGAACGGTCACGCCTCCGAGCGTGCATTTTTCATCGGTCGAAATCGTAAATTCTTGTCCGGGCGCGACTTCGTGGCCGTAAAAAAGATGCGACAGATCGTGGTCAGCAGAAATGCCGTTTCGACGTCGGATGGAGTCAGAAATTCGCTCACCACGGCGGATCACGCCATCCGCAAGCGACAAGGGATCCCCAGCACTCGCTAGGATCTGGATCGCTTCAAGTATCGAGGTTTTTCCACAATTGTTGGCACCAACGAGCAAATTCACCCTTCCTAACTTGTTCAGGGAAAATTCCCGAAGGCCGCGATATCCTTCAATGTTGATGTTTGAAATCATTCGAGTAGCTCCGTGTCGGTCAATGCCTGTGGCAATCCTGAATGGACTGTCACCAAGCATCTGCTCTGGTGCAGGGGCACAACAAGCGGACAGTAGCACCAGCGACTGTCGTTTTCAGCAACGGGTCTGACACCGCAAGCGGCAGCAGGCTCAGCAACCGGAGCTGGCGATGTCCAGCATGTATAACGTAATCCAAAAGCTCAGGGCCGGCGAGCCGCTGACGGACAAAGAGAAGACGATTCACGAACAGGGACTCGTCTCCGTCCTGAAACAGATTCACGACGACTTGGACGCGGCGGTGTTCGAGGCGTACGGCTGGCCGGTCACGCTGACCGACGAAGAGATTCTCGAACGTCTGGTCGCCCTCAACGCCGAACGCGCCGCCGAAGAACAACGCGGCCTGATTCGCTGGCTGCGCCCCGAATTCCAGAACCCGGACACCGGCGAGAAGAAACAGAAAGACCTGGCCATCGAAACGGACTCGAACGAACAGCCGGGCAAGACAGCCAAACCAAAGAAGAAAGCCGCGAAGGCAAAGGTAAAGAAACTCCCGCTGCCGTCGAGCCTCCCGGAACAGGTCATCGCCATCCGCCAGCAACTGGCCACCAGCCCGGAACCACTCACGGCTGCGGAAATGTCCGCCCGCTTTTCGTCCCGAGCGAAAGACCGTGTCGAACGCATCGAGGAACTACTTCAGTCTTTGGCAATCCTCGGTTCCGCCAGAGAAGTCGCCGACGGCAAATACGTCTCCGCGTGAGCCAGCCCGTAGTGGCGTCTCGACGCACCATATTCAGAAAGGCAAACGGCAATTGTGCGTCAAGACGCACTCTACCGAATTCGTAACGTCAAGATTTGACGGGACGAATGCCGCCTCATGCGGTATCCTGCGAACTGCATTAACTGGAGGCGATTCAACGTGAAACCGACAATCCCAAGCGAAGCTATCGCAGACTTCTGCGAGCGTCACCATATCCGGCGTCTGGCGCTGTTTGGTTCCATCCTGCGCGACGACTTCGGACCGGACAGCGACATTGACGCGCTGGTCGAGTGGGAACCGGGACACACTCCCGGCTGGGAAATTGTCGACATCGCCGAAGAACTCGAACAACTGTTCGACGGTCGGAAAGTCGAACTGATCAACCCGCAGTTTCTGAAGCCGCGACTACGGGACAACGTGCTGAAAACCGCTGAGGTACAGTATGAACGAGCGGGATGAAGGATATTTCCGCGACATGCTCGACACCTGCGACAAGGTTCTGACTCGGACCGTCGGTTTGTCAAAGGATACTTACGACACCGACGAAGACCGCCAGTTCGTGTTCACTCACCTGGTACAGATCATCGGCGAAGCCGCCTCCCGCGTCTCCACGGAAACACGGGCACAGCATCCCGACATTCCGTGGAAGCAGATCATCGGCACCCGTCACCGCATCGTTCACGACTACGTCCACGTTGATACCGACATCCTGTGGGAAATCATCACCACGCACATTCCGGAACTTCGACGTTTGCTCAAAGACATTGCGGACAGCGACTGATTCCTGATTCGTTCCATTGAATCAGGGAAGGTAAGCAATGATTGCACAAGCATCATCGGGTGAAGGCGGGACGCGACTGGCTGTGACGAATCGGGAAACGGGAGACTCGCTCGGAGTTTGCGAGCGGGTGGTCTGGCAATTGGTCAAAGACGGCAGACTCAAAGCCGTTCGCATTGGCCGATCGGTACGGATTCCAGTCAATGAGCTGGAACGCTTCGTCGCAGAGTCGGTGTCTGCCGCCTGACGGTCCGCAAGTGCCGGGCCGGGAGCATCATTTCCGGCCGGCATCGCTCGAACTGTCGCGACGCTTCGCGGCAGACAATCGAAACGCAAAGGCGGCAGGCTCGACCTGCGAAGTCAAACCTGCCGCCTGCGTTTTCCATTTGCCCACAACTCAGACCGCTGTGCCGGTGAAGCTCTGGCGGTCATTGTTTCCGGAGGACGCCGTTATGGTATTCCACAATCCATTCAAGGAGCATGGCCGAACGGTGACGCCACTCAGCCTGCGGGTTCAGTCCTGATTCTCGCCTGCGAAGACGACGTCGAAGACACCATCCAGCCGCGACTCGATGATGCCGGCGCTGACGTGAGCAGGATTCACGTCATTGACTCCGTTTGTGTACGGAACAAGGAACGGGGATTCGCTCTCGATGCCGATATGCCGTTGCTGAAACGGGAAGTCCAACGGCTGGGAGATGTTCGGCTGCTGATCATCGATCCGATTTCAGCCTACTGCGGAAAAGCGGACACCCATCGAAACAGCGAAGTCAGAACGATGCTGGCTCCACTGACGGAGCTGGCTGCGGAATCTCAGTTCGCGGTTGTAGGCATCAACCATCTGACAAAGGGCGGCGGCAAAGCCGTTTACCGGGGAATGGGTTCGATTGCCTTCAACGCTGCCGCGCGGGCTGTCGTGAATTTCTACCGGGATCCGGAAGACGAAGACCGTCGACTGATCGTCACGACGAAAATGAACCTGACGGCTGAATCGTGCGGACTGGCCTATCGAATCGAAGACGGGGCTGTCGTCTGGGATGACGATCCCGTCGACATGACCGCCGATGAACTCGAAACGCTGGAAGCAACCGGAGGCGGCAAGGCAAAAGGCGCAGCACGCGAGCGAGCCATCAACTTCCTGCATGCCACGCAATGCCGCTCAGGAATTGAGTCGAACAAGGAAGCCAAGTAGTTT
>CALDJX010000638.1 GCA_937899075.1 uncultured Planctomyces sp.
ACCGCAACCTTCCATTTGACATTTCGTTCTTCGCTCCACTCACGCGGCGGATTGGCCGTGCGGCTGACACCCGTCACTTCGGGACCACGCCAGTGATGCCAGTTGTTGCCACCACGATCGATCGGGCCCACGTTGACCGGATCCGGAGTGTCACGCAATGGGGGAACGGGGCCGGCTTCGCCAATACGCTCCGTAACACGAGCGGGCTTCTTCATCGGCTTCGCGCTCGGCTTCTTTTGCGGAGCTCCATCAGTCGCGACAAATTCCAGAATCCGAACAAAGGACGCTCCCACGTTCTTCATCTTTGGTTCGAGCCGCCGTTTGTCCTTCCACATCCGTCCCAGTCGACCGCGCTGCTGTTCAGTCATACCCGCCATTCGTTTGTCGACGTACTCTTGATGAGTGCTGCCGTGATAACTCTCCGGCAGATCTGTGGTTTCGATCTTTGCCAGGAGTTTGCGGAGTTCCGCGTCGGCGGCGTTCTCATCGGGCGACGGTCGCGCGGCGGTGGGTATTGCCGATCGTTTTGCAGTCGTTAGGTTCGGCTCTGACTTTGGGCTCCACAGCGGACCTTCTTTGAGCACATTCCCGTTGACCTTCAGCGCATGTGCCTTCAGTCTCGCAAGAATCTCTGGCTGGTCCTTCGCAAGATTCTTCTTCTGGTTCGGATCCGCCGACAGGTCGTAGAGTTCCCAACGCGAGATGCCGCCGGAACCTTCTTTGATGATCGACGTCCATGACTCCTGGAATGCATTCAGGTGGACAAACTCGTTCCGCAGCTTGAGCCAGTCGGGGCGTTTCGATTCTGAGTTCCAGCACTGATGTAACAGTTCCCCCTGAGTCAGCTTTCGGTCGAGTTCCTGTTCCATGATGACCCGCATCTTTTTCATCACGGCCGCAATGGTTTCCTGATCCTTGGGGAATTCGTTGGCGCGAAACCCGACCAGCGAATAGTCGTTATCGCGAACACCAACAACCGGCTGCGAGCACGGTGAATGCCAGGTGATCGGTTGCGTCCGTCGTTCTTCATCAGAGTCCCCCGACCACAACGACGACAGATCCAGGCCGTCGAGCTGAACGCCTTTTGGTTTGTCGACTTCACACAATCCACACAGTGTCGGCAGCAGGTCGATGTGACCGGCTGGGGTATTCAACACGCCACCGGCCGGAATCTGCTTCGGCCATGAGACAATGCCGGGAACGCGCAGTCCTCCTTCGTAAAGAGACCCCTTGCTTCCTTTTAGATCGCCGTTGCGTTCGGGGCGATAGCTGCCGTGATCGGATGTGTACACGATGATTGTGTTGTCGGCCACGCCGAGTTTCTCAAGCTTCTTCAGCAGACGACCGATGGCTCGATCTGTGTTATCAATTGTCGCAGAATAGATTGCCGCCTGATCATTCGGCTTTCCATACTCGCTGACAATTTCTGCCGGCGCTGCCAGCGGGGCATGAGGTTCGTGGAACCAGATGTTCAGAAAGAACGGCTTGTCTTCACCGTGCTGTGTGTCCAGCCATGAAATGGCCTCGTCGACGACGAGCTGGCATGCGTAACCTTTCAATTCGCCGACCCGTTCTCGGTTCTTCCAGAAGTTCCTCGGATCACGATGGCTGGGCGCTGAATTCAGGTCGGTGGCGAACCAATAGTCGAAACCATGTTCATCCACCCAAGGTTTGTCGCGGCCGCGAAACGGAGTCCCCAGGTGCCACTTACCGATATGAGCAGTGTCGTATCCATTTTTCTTCAGAATCTCTGCGAGCGTCACTTCGCTGCGGAGCAGATGCATGTCGTGCAGGTGATCCTGTATCACGGTGTAGACGCCGGTCCGCACATGGTGTCGTCCGGTCAGCAGCGTAGCCCGCGCGGTCGAACAAACGGGAGCTCCCGAATAGAAGTTGGTGAGACGAACGCCGGAGGCGGCAAGCTCGTCCAGGTTCGGCGTTTTGACGGGGCCGCCATAGCAGCCGATGTCTTTCGATCCAAGATCATCGGCAAGCAATATGACAATGTTTGGTCGAGCGGCCGTTGCCAGCGGCGTAAAAATCAGCAACAGCGTGCAGGCTGCAGCGCATCGCAGATGAAGTCGGAAGAGATATTTCATGGCGTGGAATCCATTTCTTTGATAACTCGAAAACCCGCAACAAACTCAGGGCGGTATCCAACTCGGCCATAACTATTGCGACTTGCTGAACGAAGATTTACAGCGTTGTCGGCAAATCCGCCACCCCGCCACGCATGCTGCCGCCCCTTGCCCGGTCCCTGTGGGTCTGTGACGACGTCGTTTTCTGATTGCTTGATACGATCCGCATACGAACCGTGGAAGTCGGAACACCACTCATACACATTGCCGTGCATGTCGTAGAGACTCCACGCATTGGGAAGTTTCTGGCCAGCGGCGTGAGCATACTGTTCGCTCTGTTGATAGGCGTTTTGATCGAACCAGGCGTATTGGTCAAGTAGGAAAACATCGTCTCCGAATGTAAACGCTGTTGCCGTGCCCGACCGACAGGCGTATTCCCATTCCGCTTCGGTCGGAAGTCGGTACACGGCATTTTCGAGTTTGCTAAGTTTGCTGCAGAATTCGACTGCGTTGTCCCAATTGATGTACGAGGCGGCGACGTTCTTGCCTTCGGTCGTAAGCGGCTGCCCCTTCCACGGTGTCTCACCCATTACTTTTTCGTACTGCCCCTGAGTCACTTCGCACATGCCGATGAAGAATGGCTTAGTGATGAGAACTTTGTGCTGCGGGTGTTCGCCTTCGGAACCCGGCGGTGCTTCCTTCTTCTTCGTTTCCTTCTTTCCGTCGACTACTTTTGATTCGGCAGTGCCCATCAAGAATTCGCCAGCCGGAATGGGAATCAGCGATATTCCAACACTGTTTGCAACGGGCTCCGCGACTTCCAATTGTTCGGCGGACATTTGCTTCTTCACCGAATACAGATCCGGCAGGCTGGATCCACATCCTGAGGCGGCTGACATCAATAGACCCGCGAGCAGTGCGCGCGTAGTGAAATACCGGAAAGGCCTCGAAGCCGTAGCGAAACTGTTGGAAAGTTTCGGCAGTCCACATAAAATGCTGCCGAAAGTCTTGACGACTTTCGCTACGCACAGCGGGCGATCTTGCTTCTGAGGCAGGTCGATGTTCCAGTTGGCATCAATATTCACCGACGACCTCCCCGCCGTTTCGAGTGTGAATCTTCTGCCACACCCCGCGCTGACTGACCGGCCCGCAGCCGCTGGGGTTCTTTGAAAAGTCTATGTTTTCACTGACGAATCGCACCGAACCGTCCGCCAGCAACGCCAGAATTCCTCCGGTGTGCAGGCTGCGTGCGGTCATCTGGCCGGTTGAAGTGCTGTCGAAGCAGCCCATCGGCGGTACGCCAAGCAACCCGGCAACGGCACAGTTTTCCATGTCGTCGGACTGCGGTTCTTTGCTGTTCGGAGCACTCGCGTCGTTGAACATTGCCGCCGTTCCGGAACCGAGCCCCGGCATGGCCCAGCATCCACGTAGGTCACGTTCGTTCAGTCCTCCTCGCAGTTCATCGACCGCCACTGTATTCGACGTGCCATCGGTGATGTCTCGCATGCGGACCACATGATTCGCCGCACCAAGACCACCGCCGTCGCCGACTCCATGACTGCAAGGCGAAACGTTCAGCCCGTAGTTACCACGAGCCCAGCCGCCGCCTGCATAGCTGCAGTGAGCGCCGTCGCTCTGCGGATCGGTCGGACATTTGAACACGGAAAGTTCTTCGGAGCGACCTGGATTCTGGTTGGCGGGAATATCGAAATCCCATTGTCCGTAGAGATTGGCTTGTTCCAACTGAGGCAGCAGTAACACCAGCCAGTTGGCTCCTTTGTCAGGATCAGCGATTCTCGTCAGATCTCCCGTTCGGTGAATGAAGAACGGAGGAAACGAACGGTGAACATCGTGATAGTTGTGCATGGCAATACCGATCTGTTTCAGGTTGCTTTTGCACTGAGTCCGTCGGGCGGCTTCACGAGCCTGCTGAACGGCGGGAAGCAAGAGTGCGATGAGGATGGCGATGATCGCGATCACCACCAGAAGCTCAATGAGCGTAAAGGCTCGTTTGTGTCGAAGCATGGGGAGGCTTTCGAAGGCGGGATGATTGGGAGGGAAGGAAGTTATGAAAATGTGTGCGGGTTGGTAGTTATGTTTGGGTGTAGCGAAACTCGTCAAGAGTTTCGGCCACTGGAGCAGGCTCCGATCAATGCCGAAAGTCTTGACGACTTTCGCTACTCATTAAATGAGTTGGTGTTCCGAATAATCAAGGTTGGCGTTCACGCGGAAGCAATTCCACCTCCGTCAATTCAAGTCCCGCAGACGATTCGGTATGAGTAAACGCCCAGACTCCGGTCAGCACCAGACCATCCGGACGCGGCGCGAGTTCGTCTCGCTTGTCCCACACGGCTGGGTCGACCGTGAAGTTCGTGAGTTCATAGACCTCTTCGAAAACACCGGCTTCATTTCGTTCAGCCGGTGGTTGCTGGTCATGCAGGTCACCGCGAAACATGCCGGCGAATTCGCCGTTTGGATGAGCGACTCGAATCCCAAAGTGCACTGCTGCATCGTGCTGAAGCCGTCCCTTCACGAGGAAGCGAGATCCCGACTCGATGACAACAGGAGATCCGTCGGAACGGTCCACCGAAATCCCAGCCAGATGCAATGTGACATGAGGGGCACCGGGCGGAACCAGCGGAATGGCTTTTACGGAAGCAGGACTGTCGTTGGTCGCCGGTTGCCACTTGCCATAGCATTCACGCTTGTTCTGAAAGTCTGTTCTCCATTCGTTGACTGATTGCGAAACACGTTCGGGAGTCAATTCTCGTTCACCATCGGCGACCGAGAGGTGTTCGGCCGGAACATCCACTTCACTACCATCGCTCAATCGACGAATTCGCACCTTACCTTCTCTAACATTGAGTGCCGTTGACGTGAGTTCGGCCTCGACGTCAAATTGAGTGCCAAGCACCTTCAGCAGTGCGGTGCGAGTGTGAACAAGCATGGGGCGATCTTGGGGTTGAGGCATCACATCAGCCGACAGGCGTCCTTCTCGCAGCCGAAGTATCTTCTGACCGGAGTCCGCAAACGTCAGCATCGACGTGCCCGAAATCATCACCGTTGATTTGTCGTTAAACTGTAGTTCGAACCAAGAATCCGGGGCCATGCCTTCGATAGTGCCTCCGGCAAGTTCTGTCCCGATGGAGATATCTCGCACAATTTGCCCGCGGTCGCCGGTCCAGATGAGAGCTCCACTCAAGCCCGTGATACGAGCGATTGACGAATCCGCTTCGTTGGTGGCAGCGATTTCGTTCATCCGACCACTGCGTTCACGGATGAGCAGTGCGGTCAGGCCGATAATAACAACCGTTGACAGGACCAACAGACTCCGAAGAAGCCGCTGGCCTCTGCTTCGCTGCCCATCACCAGGTCGCGACGCATGCGATTTTTCGATTTCGGGCTTCTGATCCTTCACTTGAAGGAATCCGGACAATTCGGTTTCCCACCGAACAACCTCCACGAAGGCCTTCCTGGCATCCGGTCGACTGTCCAGCAATTCGGCAAGCTGCCCCTGCTCCGACTCGTTTAGATCACCTCGCAAATGCCGGTCAATCAGGTCATTCAATACTTCGTCGCGATTGTTGTCGGTCATTGTGTCGCCTCCAGTCGGGCTTCCACACAGGATTTTACGTGTTGTTTTGCGCGAAACAGGGCTTTCCGCACCGCTTCAATGGTCATCTGCAACCGATCTCCGATCTGCGGATAGCTGAGCTGATCAACGAACCTGGCGTTCAGTAAACGTCTGCCTCGATCAGTCAACTCTTCAAAGCAATGAGCCAGCGCCTCGTGGCGAAGACCATTCTGATGATGATCCGATGTTGTTTGAAACTCTTCAAACGCGGCATCGACAGCATCGTCCAGCAATCGCTCAACCAGACTGCGTTCTTTTCCGTGCAACTGCCTGGCTCGCAGCACTTCGATTCGCACCATGGCTCTACACCACGCCAGCACAGACGTACCCTCTTCGAACTGGTCATGTTTCTTAACAACGACCAGCATCGCTTCCTGCACAGCGTCTTCTGCGGCCGCCAGATTGCCCAATAAAGACCACGCATAGGCCACGAGTTCTGACCGACAATCGAATGCCGCTTTCAAAATGCGATCACGGCTGTTGTCTGAATCACTCATTTCACGTTGCCGTTAAAGTTCTGGGAGCTGTAAGAGCCGCAGTGTTTGCCGAATAGTTTACGAAATTGACTGTCGTTTTTTGGTCGCCTTTCGCTCCGCGAAAGAACGTTCTCCTCGCACTCGTTCGCGGAGCGAAAGGCGACCATCAACAGATGTGTCGCACCAAGAGCAGCCCTCGATCTCCTGTTCCGTCATGCCTTACAGTCTACGCGGAAGATTTCGTGGACAGTCATTTTCAGAGAAACAGACGAATCTTACACTTTTGAGCCGCCAATACGGCGAACCGAGGTCCGGAAATACCGATTGGGAAAGCTGCACGCAGGGCCGGTACGACTGTTAATGCCGGTCAATGTGGAGCAACGATAAGAACTGTGGAGAAACCAGGTGGACTCGACATGAACTAATCAAAGTCGCAGATCAGCCTAAAGATTGACTGCCATCGCGGTGATCCACTATGCGCGTGTTTAACTCAGGCCACCTTGCAAACACCGTCTATGGAGCTTCCATAGTCGCGGCACTAATCGCTGGCTGCAGCCAGACGGAACATCGACTGGCAGCGGACCGCGAAGCGTATTGCACCATTGCCGAACGGAATCATGATCCGCGATGGTCGGCGGCCAACTTCGGCATCGACATGGATCCTCGGAGCCGTTACTTCGATGCATACGACCCCGACTGCTCGCCGATACCGATGGATGATCCGGCGTCGCACCGATACATGCACTGTGTAGACGGCAAAA
>CALDJX010000639.1 GCA_937899075.1 uncultured Planctomyces sp.
CCCGGGAAGAATACCTCTTCGAAAACAGCCCCGCGGACCGATTCCCAACCCCGGCCATCTTTCCGAAATACTGACCCAGGAAAAGTCGAACGATGACACAACTCAAATCCATCTGCTGGGTCGCCGCGTTCTACCTCGGCCTGTCCCTGCTCGCGAGCACCGCCAATGCCGAAGGTGACGACAAGCCGTTCCGTCCCGAGGTCGGGAAGTTCCCCCCGCTGGAAAACGCGCACTCCTATCGGGGCGAGCTTGTGTTCGTGGATCATGCCAACCGCCGCGGCAGCATTCGCGTGCAGGGGGCGGGCAAGTATTTCCGAAACGCTCCGCACCCCTTCGCCATGCTCCCGTACGGCATCGTCCGTTATCACGGGGCGCCGGCGGATCTCCGGGATATCCCGCTTGGCACCGTGCTGCACGTGCGGGCCTTTCTCCCGCCAGACCCGAAGATCTCCGCCGTGCCGGTGTTGCCGGTTAACAACAAAAATAAAAACTCCGGATACAGTGGCGCAGGAATCTTTCCCGCCGAGAACCACGTCCTCCTCCTCGAAGACGAACCCAGTCACTGCCAGCGCGAGGGAAAAGTCTGGAAGTTGAGAGAAGTGGACCTCAGGAACAACCAGGGGATGATCGTCGCCAGTCGCAAATTGAAGGCAGGTGGAGACGACAAGGCCAGCGAGGAAGCGATGACCTTCGACGCGGCGACGCGCATCTGGCGCGGCCGAGAGTGCCTCGGAGTCGAGGACCTAATCACTGACGGCATCTGGCCCGCCAACGGAAAGAAATCGCTCGATGGCCAGGCGGTTCTACTGGGGATTACCTGGAAGCCTACGCCAGACGGCGTGTTCACGCGGTTTCATATCTCGGACATCTGGCTGGATGACACCTCCATTCAGCGTGCCGCCCGCAACCAGACTGAAACGCACAAAGCTTTCATCCGCAGTCGCTGGATGCCCGCCTGGGTCGATGCCGTCGAGTACGGCAAGTTCGGCCACGCCACCGTAACCGCAACTCTGTTCGGCGGCATGGACGAATCGCTCTATGCCGATTTCAAGAAGGATGTCTCCGCCATGATGAATGGAGTCGAAAACACCCTGAAGCACGCTGGCGGCAACTATGGTCCCGAACACATGGCCTCGCGCGGGAGGATTCTCGAGGTGACAAAGACAGACGGGAAGGTGCCCCTGGGTAGCAGTGGCATCCAGATTCGATTTGAGACCGACCTCATCACCGAAGGCATTCGCCGTGGCCGGGTCGTCCGTGTCCGCCCCGGCAACGGCAACTGGCCCCATGTCAGGCTTCCCCGCGAAGAATTCGTCGGCGACGGCAGCAACCCCGAAGCCCGCTTCCCAACCCCGGCCATCTTCCCGAAATACTGAACCAATGAGGCCCGCGTGAACTGCACGTTGACCAAACACGATCAGGAGCATGTCTGATGTTTCCCCGATTCCAGCCATTCGTCCGCCTCGTCGTTGCTTTATTGTCGCTTCGTCTGCTTGGGGCTGGTGCCTCGTTGAAGGCGGATGGACCGGCTCCGCTGACGATCTCGACGGAAAGTCGCGAGTTATTCGAGAAGAAGATCCAGCCGCTCCTTGTCAGGTCCTGCGGGAAGTGCCATGGGAAGACGCCCAGGGATAACGATCTCGACTTCACAAGCTTTGGCTCCGCCCAGGCGATCCTGGCTCGGCCGAAGACGCTTAGCAATATCGCCGAGCGGGTGCGCGGTGGCGACATGCCGCCCAGGGACGCGCCGCAGTTAGATCAGGCTGAGCGGGAACTACTGCTTGGCTGGATCACGGCTGCGCTCGATGCCGAGGCGGCCGCGCGGGCCGGCGACCCTGGGCCGGTGACGCTGCGTCGGCTCAGCAACGCAGAGTACGACAACGCGGTTCGAGATCTCACCAGCGTGGACATGCGTCCGACCCAGACTCGCGAGTTTCCCGTCGACAGCGTCGGCGGCGAGGGCTTCGCGAATGTCGGAGAGGCGATGCCGGTGACGCCCGAGCTGGTCCAGCGCTACCACCAGACCGCTCGCGACGTCGCCGCGCGGGCCGTGCTTCTGCCAAAGAGTTTTCGGTTCTCATCCTCTCCGGACCGACCGACCTGGACTAAGGAAGCGCTGAATTCGCTCCGCAGCTTCCACGCCCGCCATGCCGGGCCCAATGGCAAGGCGCCGCTGGCGGCGCACGTCGCGGCAACCCTGCGCCACCGCGACAGGTTGATCAGCGGCGGTCCGTCCGCAATCGCTACCGTGGCTGCCGAAGAGAAACTCAATGCGACTTATCTGGCCGCGCTGTGGGCCGGACTCATCGGTGTCACGGACTCGTCGTTATCTCCCGCGGAAGTCGACGCTCGAATGCGCCAGTGGCGAAAGAAGACAGCCGAGATTGAAGCTTTGAAGCAACGACGGCAGGCCGCCTCCGAGAAGATCAAGTCCCATTGGGCATCGTCGAAACGTGTCCTCGCGGAGTCCACGGTTGCGGAAGGGGGCTCGGTCCCTTTTGAGCACAAGGTCCAGGTTCGACGGGGCGAACTGCTCCTCTTAACCGTGCTTCCCAACGACAATCACGGTGCCGACAGCACGCTCGTCGAATGGACGATCCGTGAAACAGCCGGGGAAAAGCGAACGTGGAGCGTCTCCGATCTGGTTCCCAATCTCCTCAAGGGGAACTCCTGGTCTGATAAGCACGAGGCCCGCTGGAGCTTCCTGGAAACGACGTCGACTCCAGCGTTCCTCACCGACCGGCGCGACAGCATCCAGGGACATGCCGAATTGAAGGCGTGGAGTCTCGGGCCCGAGCCTTCGGTCTTCGTGAACGCCGGCGAGGAATTGCCGGTCTGGACGACGTTGCCCGCACGAACTTTCTTTGTGCATCCGGGACCGAAACGCCCCGTGTCCGTCGCCTGGACGAGCCCGATTGCTGGCGAGTTACTGGTCTCCGGTCGCGTCGCCGACGCTCACCCGGCCGGTCTCGACGGTGTCGCGTTCGAGCTGTCGCATTTGGCGGCTCCGGATTTAGGGCCGGCACTGGCCGAAGCGGGCAGTGCGTCCACGGCTCCGCTGGATCCCGGTCTGGCTCCAGCGCCGCTCGACGTCATTCGAGAAAAGTGGCGGGCGGCAACCAACGATCCAGAACCGGTTCTCGCAGCGATCAAAGCCACGCAGGATCAATTGTTTCAAGGCAACTACGGGAAGCACGCCGTCATCGCGGTAGGCAACGGCTTTCCCGCCTGGGAAGAACTGAACCGTGTCGTCGCTCGCGAGCGAATTCAGGGCGCCGCTCGCGAACCGGTCTTTCGACTGGTCGCGTTGCCGGCTCAGCCTGCCACGTTCGTGATCTGGGATCGGCTACGATTGGAAGGAGGCGACGGACGGACGCTGGTGTTCGCGGAACACCCGGAATTGAAAGCGGCAGTCGAGGCGGCTTGCGGGCTCAGGTTCGGACATCATCCCAAGAACCGACCGGTTCCAAAATCCGCCCTGGTCACAGCCGCCGGCGTCGAGGTGGTCATCGACCTGAAAAAACTGCCGGCCCCGCTCCAGGAGTTGCTCAAGCTGCCGCGGTTCCTTCGCGCCGACGTGAGCCTCGACGAAGGCAGTCCGGAAGCGGCGGAAGTGCAGGCGTTCCTAATCGCCGCGAAGGGCGGCGGCGGTAGACTGGCCGAGCCGGTCGCCAAAGCGACGCCGGGCGACCCGCGAGTCGCGAAGGTCGTCCATCCGCGTGTCGCCGCCGAGCGGGCACGGCAGGCCACGGAGTTTCGCGCGCTCTTCCCGCCAGCAGTACTCTTCGAACCGATCATCCCGCGAGACGCCCAGGGCAGCATCTTCCTGTATCACCGCGAGGACGAACCATTACGTCGGCTTCTGCTCGATGACGCTGGCCGAGCGGAACTCGAGCAACTGTGGAGCGAACTGGAGTTCGTCAGCGTGCAGGCGTTCGCCACGCCGCGCATGCTCGAAGAAATCACACAGTACTATCGCCGGCCGAACGATGGCGCGCGAATCATGTTCTTTTACATGCAACTGTTCGACGAGCAGGTGAAACAGGAGGAGCAGGCCCTTCGCGCGGCCAAGATCTCCGCGGAGACGGGGCATCTGGAGGCACTGCTTGCCTTCGCTGCCCGAGCCTGGCGCCGGCCGCTCACCGCCGACGAACGCGAATTCATTCTCGCGTCCTATCACGCCGACCGGAAAGATGGCGTGAAGCACGATCCGGCGTTCCGTGCCGCGCTCGCCCGCGTCCTCTCGTCGCCGTGGTTTCTGTACCGCGTTGAGCAACCGGCGACCGGGCCGCACTGGCAACCGGTCTCGAGCGACGAACTGGCGACGCGGTTGAGCTTCCTACTATGGGACTCGATTCCCGACGACGAACTGCGGGCGAACGCGGCACGTCTTCACGAGCCCGCCGTCATCGAGCAACAACTGCGCCGAATGCTAAAGGACGACCGGACACGCGGCATGGCTCGGGAATTCGGCGCTCGCTGGCTGGGCGTGCGCGACTTCCACACGAACCACGGCCGGAATCTGAAACACTTTCCCGAATTCACGCCGACGGTCCGCGACGCGCTGGCAGAAGAACCAGTGCGATTCTTCGAAGATCTGCTGGTGAACGACCGTCCGGTCGCCGACGTAATTGCCGCCGATGCGGTGGTCGTCAACGACGTACTCGCCACGCACTACGGCATCCCCGGTGTGACCGGTGCCGAATGGCGTCGCGTCGAAAACGTTTCTCGATTCGGGCGCGGCGGGTTGCTCGGCTTTGGCGCAGTGCTTGCTAGGACGGCGGCGGCTTCCCGCACCAGTCCCGTCAAACGTGGCGCATGGGTGGTTGAATTGCTTGGCGAACGGTTGCCCAAGGTTCCGCCCGGCGTGCCACCGCTGCCCGAGACTCCGCCCGAGGGACTGACTGTGCGAGAGATTACCGAGCGTCATCGAAAGGATCAGAAATGCGCTGGTTGCCACGTCCGCATTGATCCCTACGGCATGGCGCTTGAACAATTCGACGCTCTCGGCCGACTGCGGCCCGCCAAAGATCTGAAGCCAGGCGACGCCAAAGCAACCACGCGTGACGGCGTCGAAATCGATGGATTCGTCGGCCTGAGGAACTACCTCGCCGGTCCGCGGCGCGAAGACCTGTTGCGGACGCTCGCCCGCAAACTGACAGGTTACGCGCTCGGCCGCGCCGTGCAGCTTTCCGATCGGAAGCTGGTCGACGAACTGACGAAGACGCTGGTCGACGGCGGCCGCTGGTCGGACGTCTTACTCATCATCGTCCGCAGCGAGCAGTTTCGCTGCATTCGACCGACGGCCACCGCGCCAACGACGACCGCAGCCCCTTAACCATAGGCGTCTTTCGTTCCGCGAAAGCCGATAATCAAGAATTCTCCGCCACAGGAACATTCCCATGCCCACTCCGTCCGCTTCGACCTTCTCGCGCCGCACACTACTGCGAGGCCTCGGCGTCTCGATGGCTCTGCCTTGGCTCGAATCGCTTCCATTCGCCGCCGTTGCTGCGCCGAGCGCCGCTGGTCAGCCGCCGACCCGCACGCTCGTCACCTTCACGGGCATGGGGTTCCACTCGAATCACTGGTGGGCCAAGGGAGAGGGCGCCACCATGGAACTCGGGCCGTGCCTGAAACCGCTTGAGCCCTGGAAACAACGGTTGGTCTTCCTCCGCGGTCTGTGGAACGAGCAGGCCAACAACGGAGTCATCCACTGCATGCAAACGGGGAACATGCTCAGCGGGGCGCCGATGTCGAAGGCCGAGGTCCGCACGGGCGTCAGTTTCGACCAGTTGATGGCGCAGCGAATCGGCGACCGCACCCGGCTGCCATCGCTGGTGCTCGGCTGCGAGGGGCCCATTCCGGGGCTCCAGGACGGGCATCCGTTGCTTTACAGTTCGCACATTTCGTGGAGCACGGCGGTGTCGCCGACCTGGACGGAAACGCGTCCGGCGCTGGCCTTCGACCGGCTCTTCCGCACGGAGCCCAACCGCGGCGACCGCCGTATTGTTGACGCCGTGCTCGAAGACGCCCGATCGCTACGGCAGCGACTCTCCGTCTCGGACCGGCAACGGTTCGAGGAGTATCTCGGCAGCGTTCACGAAATCGAGGGTCGCATCAAGCGGGCCGGCCAGGAACGCGAGGCCGGCGGCTGGAAGCCGAGCCTGACCGCTCCCGATCGCCCGCGGCCCGCCGATGGCATTCCCGCCGAGATTCCGGATTACTGGAAGCTGATGAACGATATCGTGCTGCTCGCCTTCCGTACCGACTCCACGCGGATCGCGACCCTGAAATACTGCAACGACGGCTCGATCCTCACTCACGCGCACGCTGGCGCCAAAGATCAGCATCACCAGATGGCCCACACCCAGCCGCAGGAACTCGTCGGGGTCAACCAGTTCTTCACATCCCAGCTCGCCTACCTCTGCAAGCGGATGGAGGAAGTTAAGGAAGGCGATCGCACTCTGCTCGACAACACGGCCATCATGCACTGTTCAAGCATGATCCACGGCAATCATGACTCCAAACAATTGCCGGTGGTCCTGCTTGGCGGAGCGGGCGGCAGGCTCCGCGGCGGCCGCGCGCTCGACTACCTCGATGCTCCCAACCGTCGTATGTGCAGTCTGTTCCTCAGCATGCTGGAGTGGGGCGGCCTGGAACTCGACAGCTTCGGCGATTCGTCGGAACGTTTGACGGACATTTGATGCTCTCACTGGCTCGTGAAAGCGATTCTCTCAGACTCCACCACGAATACCGAATTCCAACTTCTGCCATTTGCCCGAAGTACTGACCCATGTTTCATGTTCCTGATTCTTTGTTCCTGGTTCCTCGTTGGCGATTCATGCTTCGTTGCTGGTCGCTCGTGCTTGCCGGTTTGCTGCTCGTTCATGCGAACGCCACTGGCGAAGAACCACAAACGAAAATCA
>CALDJX010000640.1 GCA_937899075.1 uncultured Planctomyces sp.
CGGAACGATGACGAGAAGGAGTAATCGAATGGTGTGTCTCGTCATGTCATTCAGCTTTCGACTCTGCGAGGTTGTCGCGCGTTGCAGCAATGCGAACATTTGCGAATCCAGTAGGATCGTCATCGTCACTGTACAGAACAACTCGGGACAGATTGGCGGCGCTGCTGCCCTTGGTGTTGGACAGCGTCCACTTCTCCAGTTCGGCGGGAATCTTGCCTGAGGAACCGAGCCCGACGAACAACTCGTCCGGCTTTTCGCGATGGCTGTGAAGGCGAATCAGAAGTGAATGCCGTCCGCCCGGCTCCAGCTTTGGACCAGTCGCTATCGCCTTATAGAGTCGCGCGGTCAGGCGTCCTTTTTCATCGAGTCCAATAACAACACGCTCCGCGCCGCTGGCCGTGGCCAGTGAAAACGAGGCTCGTTGGCCGAGTTCAGGGACAACCAGTTCTGCGGCGGCGTAAAGCGTCTTGCCTTCGTCCCCGAGATCGATCCAGTGGCGGGACGGTTGCTGAGGAGTCTGTTTGATTGGCGGAAGGTGTTGGTCGAGTTCGACCGACTTCGGCATGGACAGACGCTCCAGTTCGTCCAGCGACACCTTCATGACCTCCATCGTCTGCTTCGCTCCGGAGAAGGCGATCAGCAAATGTCCGTCATGCTCGATGATGTGGGGATAGTCGACGTGACGTTCGCCAATTAGCCAGAAGAGCTTTGTGAAAACGACGCCGTCCTGACTGATGGCAAGCGTCAGCGGATCACGCTTGCGAGGATTCGAGTTGGACACCATCACGTAATAGCCACGGCTGGTGCGATGCACGAAAAACTTGCTGGTGGCGTCCGGGAAATTGGTGCGGTGCATCTCGCTCCACGTCTTGCCATTGTCTCGGGAGACGGTGCGAAGCAGAAACTTCGACCGTCCGTTGTCGCGAATGAGGCTGGCGATGGTTTTGCCATCGGGCAGGATGTACCAGTACGGCTCCTCGGGACGGCCGTTGCCGTTGTATGCGGCGAGCGGGTTGATGCGCCAGTCATTAAAGGCCTTCCTTCCGCCGATCATGACGGAAACCTGCCTCCTGTGATCGCGACGCGTCATCATCCACTCCCCCGACGGAAGACGCTTCGGGGGAAAGTTGTTCATGGAGTCGTCAAGGACTGTGCCGTGAGTCACCCATTTCGTGCCGTTCCAGCGAAAGGCTTCCAAGCTGAGTCCAAGTCCCTCGTATCCCGGCGCATCGAAATGGCTGGAGAGCGCGAGGAGTTCGCCGTCGCGCTTCCACAGACCGCGAGCAATCCAACCAAAACCCTTCTTCCGTGGCGGGCCGGTCAGATCGGCGGATTTGCTCCAGTGCAATCCATCCTTGCTCGTGGCAAAGGAACTACGAGTGCCCGGCATATCGTGAGCGGGCACAATGTTGCGGTGTTGCTCTGGAGTCACGCCGGCCCTCGGCCCTCCCGGACCATCGCTCCACATCGCCCAGAAGCGGCCGTCATGATGAGCCAGATACGCATGTTGATGAACACGAGTGCCGGCATGGTCGCGGACGTCACTGATGATGACGTGTTCGGCTTCGGCTCGCGGGAGTTTGTCGTAGTCGATCTGGTGAGGGTCATCCGGTAGCCAGTCGCCGGCGAGCATGAGGAGGTTCTCTTGCTTCTGCTTTGACGGCGCATCGTCAGCGTATAAGAAGGAGTGCGGCGCGAGTAGCAGGGCAATGGAGAGCGTCAGGATGTGTTTCATGGTTTGGCCTCTACGGCGTTCGACTCTGTGCTGCTGCCTTACTCGACCTTGAGCGATTCGATCGGAATCACAGCCAGCTCGGCACTGTTGTTATTGCCGCGGCGTTCCCCGTTGTTGGAATAGCCAACGTAAAGTTTACCCTGATATTCTACCGCGTAGGGATACGACAAAGCTGCACCCGGATCAGATTCACCGGGACCGTCTTCAAACACAGCATGCCGGATCACAAACACTTTTGAGAACGTATTCTCACCCGGCTTACTGGCCGCAATGGTCAGTGGTGAGCGGCGGTTTCCACCGTCGGCAGTCGTCGAACAGATCAAATAACGCTGGCCATTGCTGAGGACTCCTGAACACGGTTTCGAGCCCGCCATGGGGAGGTTGCTCTCAGCGGATGGCGTCCATGTTCGACCGTAATCGCTGCTCGATGCTGCGAGCGCCAGTGCCTTCCCGCCGTATCGCGCAATGATTCGTCACCTGCGAGCCGTCAACGAGAACCGATGACTCTCCCCACATGTTCCGGACTCCGGCTCCACGGGGAATGATCACAGTCTTCCATTTCTTCAGATCATCACCGGAACTGATCGCCACGGCGGCGGGATTCCCTTGCCCCGCGATGAATCCCGGCATGATCCAGTTACCGTCGTCCATTTTGACCGGCTCGGTCATGGGCCAGAATCCATCGCCGACGACCGTGCCTTGTGCCTGCCAGTGTCCGGTATCTTCATTCAGCGTGTAGGCCCGAGTATGCACTCGTTTGCGGAAACCATGAAAGGAGCCCAGGAAGGCCCACAGCGTTTCTCCACGCGACAGAAAGACTCCATGACTGACGGCGAGATCATCGTCTTCAAGCCCCACGTCAATCGTCCGCACAGTTGACCATGTCTTTCCGCCATCTTCACTCACGCAATATCGGCCTTCTTCCGTTAGCGTGTTCTCGCTCCCCTTGTTGTGACCGAACGAGGCATAGAGCCTGCCCTTGTGCCAGGCCAGAGCCACACC
>CALDJX010000641.1 GCA_937899075.1 uncultured Planctomyces sp.
TTCGAACTAGCGTCGGCTGACGATTCACCGCTGCTGGTTCAGGATTGCGTCGTCTCGGCGATCGCTCCGGAAGACGGTAAGTACACCATCGAAGTCCGCGAAAGTTCATACGGCGGGGATGGTAACTGCCGCTACCGAGTTCACATCGGCAACTTCCCACGCCCGACTGCTGTCTATCCGGCTGGTGGTAAAATCGGTGAAGAAGTCGAACTGAAATTCATCGGCGACGCGGCTGGCGACTTCGCTCAAAAGTTCACGCTGCCGAACGAATTGATTCCTGAGTACGGCGTGTTCGCCGGTACGGAAGGAAGCTGGTCGCCGAGCTGGAACACGTTCCGATTGTCCGATGTTGGCAACTCGCTGGAAGTCGAACCGAACAACGATCGAGCGACAGCGACCCCGTCGGAATTCCCGTCAGCCTTCAATGGCATTCTTCAGGAGACCGCGGACCAGGACTTCTTCAAGTTCACTGCGAAGAAGGGCCAGCAGTTTGAGGTCGAATGCTACGGTCGCCGAGTTCGATCGCCGATCGACCCTATGATGTACCTTTACAATGCCGGAGGCGGGCAGGTCGCGGCAAATGACGATTCACGCGGCCCGGATAGTTACTTTCGGTTTAACGTACCAGCCGATGGCGAGTACACACTGCTTATTAAAGACCATCTCGGCCGCGGCGGTCCCGACTATGTTTACCGAGTCGAATTCCAGCCAATTAAGCCGGGTCTGGACCTGAGTATCGCCCGATCCGAACGGTACGGTCAGTATCGGCAACAGGTCTTCGTTGGACGGGGCAACCGGTTCGGAACGAATATCAATCTCGCCCGTCGCAATTTTGGCGGAGAACTGGTTCTTGCCCCCAAAGAGCTTCCTGCCGGAATCACGATGCACCATGACAAAGTGCCGGCCAACCTGAGTGTCATGCCTGTCGTGTTTGAAGCGGCCGCAGATGCTCCGCTCGGTGGAGGACTGTACAACTTTGTTGCACACCACGCTGAGAATCCTGAAATCAACGGCGGGTTCTCTAACACGTCGGATTTTGTTTACGGAGCTCCGGGACAATCGCTTTACTACACGAAGACCACTCACCGTTTGCCGATCGCAGTCGTCGACGAAATCCCGTTTAAGCTTGATATCGTCGTTCCGAAAGTTCCGATCGCTCGCAACGGTTCGATGCAGCTCAAAATCGTCGCAACGAAGAAAGAAGGCTGGGACGAAGCGATTACCATTCAGTTCCCGTTCCGTCCGCCGGGACTCGGAGCAGGAAGTTCCATCCAGATTCCGAAAGGCCAAACTGAAGGGCTCTATCCGTTGAACGCGAACGGCAATGCCGCCGTCGGAATGTGGAAGGTCTTCGCGGTCGGTTGGGCAGCTGTCGAAGGAGGAAACGCGTTTGCTTCGACCGCGCTTTCTCCAGTCGAAATCTCTGAACCATTCGTCTCCTTCGAGATGAGCCGCAGTGCTTGCGACCAGGGACAGGAGACAGAAATTGTCTGCACACTGACACAGACAAAAGAGTTTCCGGGTGAAGCAGTCGCAAAGATCTTCGGACTGCCAAACAAGGCTGTTACCGACCCGATGAACTTCACCAAGGAAACCAAGGAAGTCATCTTCAAAGTGAAGACTGACGCGACGACACCCGCTGGTCGTCACAAGAGTGTCTTTGGTCAAATCACCATCACGATGAACGGCGAGCCGATCGTTCACAACGTCGGCACGACCGAACTCCGAGTCGACAAGCCGCTGCCGCCGAAGGTCGAACCAAAACCGATGCCGAAGCCTGCGGCAGTTGCGGCGGTCGAGCCGGCGCCGAAGCCAGCAGTTGTAGCTCCACCTCGACGGTTGACACGACTCGAAATGCTCCGGCTTGAAAAAGCGAAAGCGGCAGCCGCTGGTAAGTAGCCGATCAACAACGGCCCGAGATGCTGACTGTTTCTTAGTTACTCAATTGCTGTATCACTGAGTCCCTTTCAAATATTGCCGAATGGCTTCTGAAGGACTACTGCCATGTTTCGTTCCCGACTTTGGACCGTTGCTGTTGCGTTCATTGCCTTGCTGTCACCACTGCAAGCAGACGCTCAGGAAAAGCCGACTTCGCTTGAGGTCTATCCCGCTGAAGTCCACATCAACACAATCCGCGATCGCCAGTCGTTCGTCGTGCAGGTAGCTTACCCAAACGGACTGACGCGCGACGTGACCAAAGAAGCAAAGCTCACCTTGAGCGACGCAACGAAGGTGAAGCTGGCCGGAAATGTTCTTCACCCGGTCGCAGATGGCGAAATTCAACTGACGGTCGAATTCGAGGGACTCTCGAAAATGATCCCGATCAAGATCGAGCAGGCGACTGCCGATCGTGATGTCAGTTTCAAACTGGATATCATGCCGATCTTCATGAAAGCCAACTGCAACACTGGTAGTTGTCACGGAGCTGCTCGCGGCAAAGACGGGTTTCGGCTCTCTCTGTTCGGGTTTGATCCGGACGGGGATCAGTTCCGGATCGCACGCGAATTACCCGGTCGCCGGATCAACCTTGCGTTGCCTGAAGAGAGCTTGTTGCTGACCAAATCTGTCGGCTCTGTCCCACACACGGGTGGCAAGCGATTCGGCACCGACAGCGAAGATTACGGCACAATGCTCCGCTGGTTGAAAGCGGGCGGAAACAATGATCAGGGTGAAGTACCCAAAGTCCTTTCCGTAGAACTTTATCCGCCGACTGCTGTTCTGGACGGTGCAGACACCACCCAACAGTTGACCGCCCGGGCAAAGTACTCAGACGGCACCGATCGTGACGTGACGAACCTGGCCGTCTTCTCATCGAACAACGACACTGCCGCAACTGTGTCGCCAGACGGCCTGGTCACCGCTCACGAACGCGGTGAAGCCTTCATCATGGCACGCTTTGAAACTCACACCGTGGGCCGACAATTCATCATGTTGCCCAAAGGGTTGCAGTACACCGACCCGAAAACTCCGGAATTCAACTTCGTCGACACCCTCATTTACAACAAGTTGCGAAAACTCCGAATCCTGCCTTCCGGCATCTGCTCTGATGAAGAGTTTCTGCGACGAGCGAGTCTCGACATCGTCGGAGTTCTTCCATCCGTGGAAGAGTACGCTCGGTTCATGGAAGACAAAGACGAGAAGAAACGCGACAAACTGGTCGACGAACTGCTGAATCGAAAAGAGTTCGTTGAAGTCTGGGTCATGAAATGGGCAGAGTTGCTTCAGATTCGGACGACAAACCAGATCAGCTACAAGTCGATGCTGCGTTACTACAACTGGTTGCAGGAACGCATCGCCAGCAACATGCCGACCGACCAGATGGTTCGCGAGTTGCTTGGATCCAGCGGCGGGACATTCCAGAACGCTGCCACGAACTACTACCAGAATGAACGCGACACTTTGAAGACATCGGAGAACGTCGCTCAGGTCTTCATGGGTATGAGAATTCAGTGTGCCCAGTGCCACAATCATCCGTTCGACCGTTGGACGATGGACGATTACTACAGCTTCGCTGCGTTCTTCTCACAAATTGGTCGCAAGCAGGGCGAAGACCCTCGCGAATTGATCATCTTCAACAGCGGCGGCGGTGAGGTACGACACCTGGTTGGCAACACGGTAATGACTCCCAAGTTTCTCGGTGGTGAAGTCCCCGATGTCAAAGGCAAAGACCGTCGAGTCGTGATGGCAGACTGGCTTGCATCGTCACAGAATCCTTACTTCGCTACGAATCTGGGCAACATCGTCTGGGCTCACTTCTTCGGCAAGGGCATCATCGATCAGGTTGACGACGTTCGGGTTTCGAACCCTGCCGTGAATAAAGAACTGTTGGACGAACTCGGCACCCGCTTCACCGACTACAACTACGACTTCAAGAAACTGGTTCGTGACATCTGCACGTCGCGTGTTTATCAACACTCAACCGCGACAAACGAAACAAACATCAAGGACACCAGTAACTTCTCCCACGCAGCTCTGCGTCGAGTTCGTGCGGAAGTCCTGCTGGACGCGATCACGCAAGTCACCGACACGAAGAACAAGTTTCAGGGTCTGCCAACCGGAGCTCGCGCAGTTCAGATCGCAAACGGAAATACGTCAACGTACTTCCTGACGGCATTCGGTCGAGCCAAACGCGAAACGGTTTGTTCTTGCGAAGTGTCAATTGAGCCGAACCTTTCGCAGGCTCTTCACTTGCTGAACGGCGACACCGTCAACACGAAAATGGCCCAGGGACAACTTGTGCCAACTCGGCTGAAGGAAGGCAAGACGCCAGAACAGATCGCGGAAGAAATCTACATTCGCTGCTTGAGCCGAAAACCGACAGAGCGGGAAGCGGCAGCCTTGAAAGAGGTTGTCGACAATGAGCAGAACAAACTGCAGGCTCTGGAAGACATTTTCTGGGCCACGTTGAACTCCCGCGAGTTCGTATTTAATCATTGAAATTCCTGTCTGCATCAAGTTGCGCAGAATGTTGCAGGTTTTTGATATCTGTGGAAATTCCCGGATCGACGCCTTTGTCGACCCGATATTTCGCTGGCTTCTAAATCCCGAAGACCAACGGGCGACGCCCGACCTACATTGACATCGTGCGGTCATTCCCGGTCGCACACAGGATGTCGCTCAACCTCGCATCCCACCTGAAACTTCTCGACTAGAGTTCGGAGACGGCCATGCTTCCTTCTCGACTGGCTTTGACTGCATGCATTCTGTTTGTGGTGTCTGCCTCAACTCAGGCTGCTGAAGAGAAAATCACCTACGCTGATCATGTTCAGCCGATTTTCCGCGCCAAATGTTTCGCTTGTCATAATCCTGACAAGAAGAGCGGCGGACTCGATCTCACAAACTACACCGCCATGAAAGAAGGCGGCAGTTCAGGTGATGTCGTCGAAGCGGGCGACGCAGATGCCAGCTACTTGTGGCTCCTCGTCAATCACGAGTCTGAGCCCTACATGCCTCCCAAATCGGACAAGCTTCCGGCAGAAATGCTGGCAGTAATCAAAGCGTGGATCGCTGGCGGAGCCCTTGATACGAAAAGCAGCACGGCTGTTGTCCGTCCCAAGGCAAAGATGGAATTCGCTTTATCGTTTGGTTCAACCGGGCGACCAGACGGCCCTCCTCCGCTGCCAACTCGACTTTCGCTGCAGCCGGTCGTTCATACTGATCGAACCACAGCCGTGAATTCAATTGCTACCAGTCCGTGGGCGCCGCTCGTCGCAATTTCGGGTCAGAAGCAGATTCTGCTTTATAACACTCAGACGTTGGAACTTTCTGGGACGTTGGCCTTCCCCGAAGGCGAGCCGCACGTTCTTAAGTTCAGCCGTAGCGGACATCTGTTACTTGCTGGTGGCGGTCAAGGTGCTGCGGCGGGGCGAGTTGTTGTCTTCAACGTAAAAAACGGCGAACGTATTTTTGAAATCGGCGACGAACTGGACGCGGTCATGGGAGCGGACATCAGCTCTGACCACAGATTTGTCGCCCTTGGTGGCCCCTCGAAAGTCGTTCGCGTTTACTCAACAGCAACCAGCGAAATCGTCTACGAACTCCGTAAACACACCGACTGGGTCAGCGCTGTGTCATTCAGTCCGGATGGCGTCTTGCTGGCGACAGGCGACCGCAATGGTGGCGTCTTCGTTTGGGAAGCCGATACCGGCCGTGAGTACTTGGGCCTGAAGGGCCATACCGGAAGGATCACCGGATTTTCCTGGCGTGCTGATTCCAATGTTGTGGCATCGGCCAGTGAAGATGCTTCTGTCCGATTGTGGGAAATGGAAAACGGCACACAGATCAAGACCTGGGGCGCTCACGGTGGTGGGACCGCATCGGTCGACTTCACGCGCGATGGCGAGATCGTGACTGCTGGCCGCGATAAAACCGTCAAACTGTGGAAGGGCGACGGCGCAGCCATCCGTACCTTCGAGGCCTTTGGCGATCTCGCACTGGCAACAGCCTATTGCGACGAAACAAAACGAGTCATCGGTGGAGACTGGACGGGATTGGTCCGCGTCTGGAATGCTGCTGACGGAGCGCGACTGACAGAACTTTCAACTAACCCGATCACTCTGGAGTCTCGCTTGGCGCTGGCTCAGGCGGACGTCGGCAAAGTTGCGGCTGATCAGAAGGCGAAGGCAGCAGCTTACGCTGCGGTACAGGCGCAGGTCACAGCCGTGGCAGCGCAACTGGCTGCCGCCACAAAGAAGGTCGCTGATTCGACCGCCCTTGAGAAAACGCTGGCGGCGAAGCTGGTGGTCGATCAAAAAATGGCGACCGATGCAAAGATCGCTCACGATGCGGCGGCGAAAATCGTCGCGACATTAAAACCACTGGTCCCTCTCTTGAAGGAAGCAGTTGCAAAGGCGGATGCCGCCGCTAAGCAGGCGGCCGGTGATCCGGATGTTGTTAAGGCGGTTGAGCAATTGAAGGTCGTCTCAGCGGCACGTGAAGGTTCGCTCGTAGCGGCAACCGGAACAGTTACTGCCGAAGCAGCGAAGATGACTGCAGCAAATGCTGCTGTGGCAGCCGGCACCAAACAGATTGCGGATACTAAAGCCGTGATCGTGGCAACTCAGGCGCAAGTCGCTCAGTACACCACAACGCTGGCGGCTGAGCAAAAGAAAGCCGCCGACGCCAAAGCTGCTCTTGATGCAGCAAATGCTGAAGCCGCAAAAGCTCAACAGTCGGTGACGCGATGGCAGGACGAGATTCAGTTCACGGCCAAGCTGGTGGCACTGAAAGAACGCCAGCAGAAGTTTGATGAACTTGAACTCGCGTTTCTGGAAGTGGATGCCGAGCTGAAGGAAATGCAAAACAAAGTCTCACAGGCGCAGGCCGCAGTGGCTACTGCACAGCAGACCGAGAAAACATCATCGGACGCCGTCGTTGCGATCAAACAGAAGCTTAGTCAGATCACGGCGGACAAGCAGACGCAGGTTGGACAGATGAACGTACGTGAAAACGCCGTCCCAATGCTGCAGGATGCCGTTGCGAAAAGCGCAATCGCCGTCACAGCATTGCCAGATGACAAAGAACTGGCAGCCGCTGCCGGTCAGTTGAAAGCGGCTCTCGATCGCAACAATGCGACGATTGCTCAGGTGAAAGCGACGGTCGCTAAACTGGACAAATCGTTAGCAGTCATGCAGCAGGATGTCGCTGCCGCTGAACAGAAAGTTGTCGCGTCAAAAGTGGTCGTGGCGGAAGCGACGAAGAAACTCCAGGCCGAGCAGGCAGCCGCTACTCCTATTCAAGCCAAAACGACAAGAGCCAAACAGGCATTCGACCAGGGCCGAGCTTCGCTTGATCAGTTGAAGCAGGAAGTCGACGGTCTGCGTCAGCAGGCCAGCACAGGAGCGGCAGGACCAGCCCAGGGGTAACGCTGACGGTAAGTTGTGAGAGTACCGGCTTCCGTTGAATGACGGCGAAATCAATCGCGCGGCGGATCGTGAAAGACCATGTCTGGTTTAGCCGTCTGGTCGTCAAAACGGTACGTCGAAACGGCGACAAGCTTGCGATTACCATCAACGAGTATCAGCCTTGCTGTTTCGCCGTCGGCGGTTACTGAGTCGGGATTAAGTTCCGAAACCTCGCCGACTTCTACCGAACGACCGTCGTAGATTCGTTCTTTCAGCTGCTCCGCAATTTCGTGGCAAGGTAAGTGCGACACGGCTGTGATCGGTGGTTCAACGAAGGATTCGATATTTTCCGGCGTCAGTTGTTCAGGAGTTACCGATGTCGCCAGAGAGAACGCTCCGATCGCAGATCGATTCAGAGCGTTCATTGTCGCTCCGCAGCCAAGTCGTTCTCCGATGTCTCGGCCCAGCGACCGAATGTACGTTCCCGAGCCGCATTCGATATCAAGCTTGAATTCAGGCAGTTCGAACCCGGTCAGCTCCAGCCGGTAGATTTGAACCGGCCGCGCCGCCAGTTCAACGTTGTGGCCCTGTCTCGCCAGTTTGTAGGCTCGTCTGCCGTCAACGTGGACTGCTGAGAATATTGGGGGAACCTGCTCAATGTTGCCGGTGAAGTCGGGGAGCAGGTCGACGATTGCCTGCCGCGATATCTTCTCCGGATCAATTTCCGATTGACTCAGAACTTCTCCGGTGCAGTCGTCCGTCGCCGTCACGAGTCCCAGTTGAAACGTGCCGGCATAGGACTTGGTTTGCTCCTGGATCATCTGCACCAGTCGAGTGGTCCTGCCGACACAAATGACAACAAGTCCGGTAGCTAATGGGTCGAGTGTCCCGCAATGTCCTACTTTGACCTGTCGGCCATATCCGGCTTTCCGCAGGATATTCTTGACGCGAGTGACGGTCTGCCGAGACGTCATGCCCTGAGGTTTGTCAATCGAAAGTAGTCCGCTGATTGTCTTCATCAGGATGAGGGTGCTTATTCGGGTATCAAATGGGATGTCCGCGGTCGCGAGTGCGGATTCTTCAGGTCAGCGCCAACGAACGCAATCGAGTTGGACCTTGAAACGTGTGGCCATGTCGACGCCGGATTGACTCGAAGAGTTCGCTTCGACGGCCTACGCTTCGGGCATGAGCGATCAAGCGACGTCAACGTCAGCAACCCGTGAGTCGATGTTGCCACATATCGAACTAAGAGGCGTGCGCGTGCATAACCTCAAGTCGATCGACGTTGATGTGCCGCTGAACAAGCTCACGTTGATTACCGGAATCAGCGGTTCGGGGAAGAGCAGCCTGGCGTTCGACGCTCTTTATGCAGAAGGGCAGCGTCGTTACATCGAGAGTTTTTCGTCGTCGGCCCGGCGACATCTTGATCGTCTGGAGAAACCGGATGCCGACAGCATTGTCCGCATCCCGCCGGCCGTTGCTTTGCGACAGAACGCTGCCGCAAAGGCGGTTTCGCGACGTGCAACCATAGCCACGGTGACTGAGATCGACGACCTGCTTCGCGTTTTATTTTCGCGAGCCGGACTCGTTGTTTGCCCCGATTGTGAACAACCTGTGGAGCAGGATTCAGCAGCGTCGGTTGTCGAGTCGATCGAACGATTGCCCCCGGGCACCCGGCTGCAGATTGGTTTTCCGTTGCCAGCGCCGCAGGGAAGCGTCGACGATGACGGCTCAACCAATGAAACAGAGCGAACGCTTACGATTGCCGACCTGCTCGAAGCCGGGTTTACGCGTTCCGTCATTCTGAGTCGCTCGGTTGATGCTTCGTTAGCTGCCGACAGCGATGCTGTGTTCACGGGGCAAAGCGTTTCCATTCAGGATTTGGCAGCACGGCCTGACGACGGTGAGCACCGAGTCGTCATTGTCGATCGGTTGGTTTCGGGGAAAACCAGTTCAGAGCGGATTGTTGAGGCCGTTGAAACATGCTTCCAGGAATCCGGTGGACGGTGCGTGCTGCTTGCTCAGTTGTCGACCCTTGATGTGAGTGCTGACTCAGAGAACCGACCGGACGATGCCGGTAGCCGTTCGTTCGAAGCCGCATTGATTGATGACGACTTGTGGGCAATTCGCCGTTTCTCTGCCAACTTTGATTGTTCGACTTGTGGCAGGAGCTTCACGAAGCCGGAGCCAGCGACTCTTAGTTTTCGCAGTCCATTGGGAGCGTGTCCAAACTGCCGCGGAACAGGCTGCGTGACAAAACTCGACTTCGACAGCATGGTCCCGGACGAGTCACTGTCGCTGCGAGCCGGAGCGATCGTCGCGCTGCGAGGCGATCGCTGGAAGCGCGAGCGTGAGCGGTTGCTTCGTTTTGCAGAGAACGCCGGTGTGCCGCTGGACGTTGAGTTTAGAAGCCTGACGTCTGAGCAGAAGGAGCTGGTCAATCGTGGCGGTGCCTTGTCGCAACTGGCTGGCACGAGTAATTCGGAGGGGCTTCGCGGACTGTTTGAGAGACTCGAACGACGAAAACCGCAGACAGCCACTCGTGAGTTTCTTAGCCAATGGCGACAGGTCGAATGCTGCACAGCGTGTGAAGGAACGCGTCTCCGCCCGGATGCCCTCGCCGTGCGCCTTGGCCGTTCGGCAGCTACTGGCGGAAGTGATGGCTCGACATCGATCAGCGATCTGTCGGCTCAGACGGTCGATGGGCTGTTGGCGTTTCTTCGAGCGAAGTTGACGACCTCGGCAGAAACAGCATCAGTCGCGTCCAACCTTGTTGCTGACATTGTTGAGCGTTTGCAGTTTTTGACTTCGGCCGGGCTAGGTTACCTACGGCTGAATCGCGAAATGGGTTCGCTGTCGCGCGGCGAAGCGCAACGAGTGGCCATGACGTCGATTGCCGGATCGAACCTGGTCAACACGCTGTTCGTGATTGACGAGCCTTCGGCAGGTTTGCATCCGCGAGATGTCTCGCGAGTTGTGAACATCGTGCGGGAAATCCGCGACAGTGGAAACACGGTCGTCGTTGTCGAGCATGAACCTGAATTTCTTGCGGCGGCTGATCACGTGCTGGATATTGGACCGGCCGCGGGGCACGACGGCGGGCACCTCGTTTATGCCGGGCAGCCGGACGCTCTGGCCGATGTTGCTGAGTCTGCAACTGGACGCTGGCTTGCTGGAACGGTCACCCCGAAAGAAGTCGGCGGCAATTCGGCAACGGCAGAGTCACCTTGCCGGCAGTCAACAGGCTGGCTGCGACTCAGCAATGCGACTTGTCATACCGTGAAAGATTGCTCGGTCGAGATTCCGCTGAGTGTGCTGTGCGTCGTTACCGGCGTCAGCGGCGCGGGGAAGTCGTCGCTGATTGAGAGCGTGTTGTTTCCCGCCGTTTGCAAAACGCTGGAGCAGTCGTGTTCAGTCGACGTTGTTGGCGAATATGGCGAACTCAAAGGTGCGGAGTCGATCAGCTCTGTCGAGTTGATTGATGATCGACCGCTGGCAGGTTCTCGACGCAGCAATCCGGCAACGTGGCTCAAGGTGTTTGACGAAATTCGACGTCTGTTTGCTGAAACCGAGGACGCTCGAAATCGAAATCTCACGGCGTCGCAATTCAGCTTCAACACCGACTCCGGAGGACGCTGCAACAAGTGCGAAGGTACTGGCCGAGTCGAGATCGACATGCAGTTTCTGGCCGACGTGTCGATGACCTGCCCGGATTGCAGCG
>CALDJX010000642.1 GCA_937899075.1 uncultured Planctomyces sp.
CCTCCTGTCGTTTCACGACCCTGTTTGCAAGCAAACACGGCCACCCGGGTATGCGTGAGAGGCCGAAGTGAAGTAGGGCCGGTTCCTACCAGCCGAATGAGAAAGACGCTTCCCCGTTGGCCGGTAGGAACCGGCCCTACCGATTTACAGGGCGCGGGAGACGGCGGGTGAGGTTGTGCTCCCAATGGCAGTTTTGCCATCAACCTTGGAGAGCTGGGACCGGCGAGAACTTGCCGCCGAGGATTGGGGCGCTTTCGACGCCGAGCCATTGATCAAGCACGGTCGCGTAAACCTGACGGAAGTCGGTGTGAAATTTTACGTCGCCGTCCTGGAGATCGTGCAGGCTGGGGTGCTTGCCGATCAGACCGGACTTCACTCGGTTGCCGGCGAGGAAGGCTGGAGCGGCGGCTCCGTGGTCGGTTCCCTCGCTGGCGTTTTCCTGCAGTCGTCGTCCGAACTCGCTGAACGACATGGTCAGAACGCGATCTCCATGACCGTGCTCGTCCATGTCACGGACGAAGGCGTCGAGTGCTCCGCTTAACTCGCGCAGCAACGCTTCGTGAGCAGCGGCCTGCCGGGAGTGTGTGTCGAAGCCGTCGAGCGTCACGTAGTAGATTCGAGTTTTCAAGCCTGAATCGATGAGCTGCGCAACCGTCTTCAGTTTCTGGGCGAGCCCCGATTCCGGATACGTGATGCCTGTTTTGTAGGATCCACTGGCGGCTTCGATTTGCTCGCTGGCTGACAGCGCAGATCCAGTACTCGTCTGAACGAAGCCCAGCAGGCCGCCTCCCGGCGCTGCGGACTTGCCGATGTTGGTGACGGTCTTTCTGAGTTGCTCAGCGCTGTCGTTCAGGCGGAAGCGGTCGAGCGACGTGACTGACGGAACTCGAATGTCCTGCGACGATAAAGCCAGCGGCTGCTTCTCGCGGCCGAGATGGATTGCCGGAATATCCAGCGTGGCACCCTGGCGAGTGTTGTCCAGGAATCGGCCGAGCCAGCCATCGTTTCTGACCACGGTCTTCCGCTGGCAGGTATGCCAGATGTCCATCGATTCAAAATGAGAACGATTGGGGTTTGCGTATCCTACTCCCTGAATGATCGCCAGCCGGTTGCTCTCCAGCAGGTTGGAGAGTCCCTGAGCAGCCGGATGGAACCCATAAGAATCGTCAATTTTCAAAGCGTCGCCAGCTGACACCGCCAGTGTCGGACGAGCTTCTCGGTAAGCGGACTCTTTGAAAGGAGCAACGGTGTTCAAACCGTCGTTGCCGCCGGAAAGTTGAACCATGACAAGAATCGTCTCGTCGGCCGGTTTTGCGTTTGCGGCGCCCGCCCGCAAAAGAAACTGCGGCGCTGACGCACCGATTGAAACAACGGCGGATGTTCCCAGCGAAGACTTGAGAAAGTCGCGGCGAGTTGTCATGGCAGAAACTTTCGAGCGTTACTGAGAAGAGTGTCCTGAATATCTCGTAGGGTGCGTCACGACGCATCTTACAGCAGATTTCAGCCACAGAGTTCACAGAGGGCACGGAGAAAGATGAAGCACTTCTCTGTGGTCTCGGTGTCCTCTGTGGCTCTTGGTGTTTTCTTCCGAAATCAGGCGAGGTGAAACTGCGGAACTGTGCTGAGTGTCTGGATCAACTTGGCAATGCGTCGCGACGGATCGCCAGTGGTCTGCTCAGCGAAGGCGAGAAGTTCACGTTTTGCAGAATCGTCCAACGGTACTGCAAGCAGGAGCTCGTCCAGCCAGGCGATAAGTTTTTCGGGACTGCTGGCATCGTTTTTCTTCGCCAGAGTCTCCAGCGTCTGCCCATCGAATCGGGTTGCTTCGTGCCGCAGAAGTTCTCCGACAAGGTTTGATCGGCCAAGCAGGGTTGATGTGTTGATCCAGCTGCGTCCGCCGTCCCAGCCTTTGACATTGGGCGGGTAAAAGACAGCCTGCCCGATGTCGTCAAGATGCTGAGCCACGCGATCGAGATTCGACGAACCATTCAGACATCGCAGCAGTCCGATTCCGAGCTCGACGGGTGACCGAACTTTTCGCCCGACAGCCAGTGGCGAGTAGAAAATGTTGCTGGCAAAGATTCGCTCAACGACCGGAGCGATGTTCAAGTCTGACTCTCGCAATTGTTTTGCCAATGGCTCGATCAGGTGTTCGGGTGCGGTCGGTTCATCGAAAACGAAAAAACGGATCAGCTTGCTGGCGATGAACCGTGGCAACGCCTTTTGTTTCAGTATGACGTCGACGCCTTCTTCACCGCTGAACGCGCCAGTTTCACCGAGGATCGTTTTGGTGCCGGTGTCGTGCTGGTACCTGTTGAAACGAAACTTCTTGCGGCGAACCTCCCACCCGGTGAAGCAACGTGCCAGTTCCTGAATGTCGCGTTCGGTGTAGTTGCCTTCGCCCAGGCAGAACAGTTCCATAATTTCGCGAGCGTAGTTTTCGTTGGGATGAGCTTTGCGGTTCGTTGTCGAGTCGAGGTAGATCAGCATGGCGGGGTCGCGCGAGATTTGTTGAGTCATCGCACCAAAGTCGCCGAGAGCATGTCGACGCAGCAAACGGTTTTGAGCAAACATCATCTCCGCGTCGGCGACTTTGTCCGCTCCTGTCGCAAAGTGGCCATGCCAGAAGAGCGTCAGTTTCTCAAGCAATGGGCTGGTGGATGACGCGCGATCGCCTTCCCAGTTCGAATTCAGCATCCGATACAGCCACCACGCGGCGAGGTTTCGAGAATTTCCCGTCGCCAGCATGGCCGTCGCGAGCGGGTCGTTCTCTGGATCGGTTCGCGATGCTTCTTTCGCGTTTCGCACGACCGCGCGGGCGATGTCGACCGGGGACCGTTCGATCAGATCGTCCAGTTCCTGGGACGTTGCCCCGAATCCAGCTCGGCGGCACAGGTGCGCTGCCAGACGCCGAGCCCATGGTCGTTCGTCGGAGGGCTCAAAGGGTGACCAGGCCCATGCTGGATCGATAGCTCCAATATCCTGCGGCATGTCTCACTCTACTTCTTAGTTTGAATGGACAGTTCAAGTTTCAGCTCGCCGCCGGTTGTTTTGACGTCAAAGGAGAGGCCTTCGAAGAGGGCGAGCGCTTCCAGGAGAAGCCCAATCTCGCGTGAGGACTCTTCGCGGGTTTGTCCTTTCTTGATCATGTTCTGGGCGACAAGTTGCTCGCGATTGTCGGCAAGGGCTTCGCCCAGCGCCTTCGCGTTCAGTCTGATGGCCGTGTTGGAAGCCTCGCCGCGCGTTGTTTGCTCGTTGTGCGCGGCGTCCACCAGATCCCGGGCCAGTTGCTTCGTACTGGTGATGAAAAAGCGATCCTGGGCGAAGGCCAGGGACGGCGAGAAGTTGAACTGGATTCTCGCTCGCTCGGAATCGTTTTCGTCGGGCTCGGGAATGAACGACGCCGTGTAGATTTTATTGTCGCGGTAAATGTCGACGTCCTGATCGAGCTGTGGGTTCCCCTGGATGGCTCCGATGACGTTCAGAAATCCGACCATGCTCTGGAACGTGCGTCGCAGTTCGGTACGGGTTTCCTCGGCTTTTTCAAGACGGCCGGCCAGAGCAATACTCGGCAGCTTCAGTGCCGGCTTCGGCAGCACATCGCTGAAGTCCTGTCGGTTGACGAGAATTTGCATGGTCGGCCCGAACGAGCCCAGCACGTCTTCGCCAAAGTCCTTTCCGGCGAAGAATGTCGTCAAGGTGGCGTCCGCTTTGGCCAGTTCGTCATTCATCCGCTCGTCGAACAGGTCGCCCGCTCGCAGCCACATTTCAGAGACCTTGCGGTAGGTACTGACTGACAGAATCGTCGACTCGGTTTCCAGCGGCGAGTCAGCAGTTCCTTTGCCGTCGGGGCCGAACCAGTACTCGCGGAACTCTTCGACCCACTCGTTGTCATGAGGCGCGGAAAATTCCAGCCGAGTCGCCTCGCCGGTAACGTACAGCGACGCGGAGACGTACGGAGTCTGTCGCAGGTTGGTCAGCACACCACCGACAAGCAGTTCTGCCAGTGGATTCGGGGTTTGATTTTTCTCAAGGCCTTTCGCCAGACCGGCATCGCGAATCGTGCCGAGGTCAACCCAGCTCCAGACAGCCGGCTCGCCGGTGATTGACTGGCGAGCGGCCGCGAACTTCTCGTTGTCGTTGATCGATGTTTCAGAGCCATCCAGTAGCGTATCAAGGACTTTTCGGCCGAGTTCGCCTTTGTTGGTCATGACCAGCCACGGCCCCACGATCGCGAAGCGGCCATCGTCCTTTCCGTAAACGGTGATTTCGCGATACTCGTCTTCTGGCAATGGCTCTTTGCCTTTCGAACGGGCGTCTGCGCGGCCGAGTTCGATCAGTTTTTTGGCCGTGCTTTGGAGTTTCCCGGCATCAGTCGATCGGACGAGAGCGACGACGCCTTGTGTCTCAGGATCAAAGGCAATCGTGACGCCGCCTCCGAGCAGCGTGTCGTAGGCCTGTCGCCACTTCATTCCGATCTGCGTTTCAATGTGCGTGCGAATCCCCAGGAACATCATGTAACCCGGGTTTGAAATCGCTGCCTGATACTGCGGCTGCTGCTGGACTTTCTTCCAGACACGGTGCGAGGTCAGCGTTTCCAGCAGCTGATCCGGATGGGGCATTTCCGCGATCGCCAGACAGGATGCCGGCAGCAGCTCACTGGCGGTTCGACCGTCGGAATCCAGGTTTCGCTGAGCGTACGCGTTTGCCTGGGTCAGGCCACTGACCAGAAGTCCGCACAGCAACGCGGTGATCGTGAGAGGTTGATTCATGGTTTCTTTCGCCTGGTTCCGGACTCACGAAACGCGTGCACTCCGCGCGCCGATGTCGGTATTGAGAGCTGTCTACCCGGCGCGGATAGCCAGAGTTTCAGAACTCGGAACATTTATCAAGGGCGAGAACCTGCTGACTGAGGCCACTGACGTCCAGATCCCGTAAACGGATGGATGCGCACGCGTTACCCGTGTCCGACAGCGATCAACCATCGAATCCGATCTGTTCAATCCAATCGTCGATCTGCGACAGAATCTCATCGATCAGAAACAACCGAGAGAAATTGGCTTTCGGAGTCAGGTCGATGGCTGCGTGATCGAAGGCTCTCGCTGAAAGAACCAGAAAGTCTTTCAACGCTTCTGGTGTTGCCAGCTCAACGAGCGTCAAGGCAGCTGCCTTTGAGTGCTCTGCGTAGTCTCTCGCCAACGCTTCATCCGTAAAAATGGGCACTTGCTTTTTGTTATCGCCAGTCAGTTTAAGAGCAACGATACGGAATCCTTCGTCGAAAAGTACGCTCCCTGTTTCGGGGTCTCTGTTGTACTGCGTTGCCAGAACGAAACAGGGAAAGGTCCAGAGGAATTCTGACTTGCTCATCGCCCAACTCCATTCCGTTCTTAAATCAGTCGGGTGAAACAGCTGGCTTCATTGTCGATTGCGGCGGAAAATTCTTCTCGTGAAGTGAATGGGATGACTTCTTTCACGGCATTCTCCTGCCTGGTTAGCGTGGACGGGAGAGCAATGACTAGATCAGTCCTTACTTCGCAAAGTAGCTCCCTTTGAACGTTACGCCGCCGTTGCCAGTGGTTGTTGACCAGACGTTGATGACTCTTCCATCGTCGGACGATGTGATGATTTTCACCAGGGAAGAATTGCCGGATGTAGCTGTCGCAACATCTCCCGCATGAATTTCTTGAGTCAGACCTGGAAGCGATTCAGTTGAACCGGGATCGTGCAGGCCGTGTGCGAGATAGAAAACCCCTGCCACAAACAAGAAAGCCAGAGTTCGCCAGAATCGTGTGTCAGTCATCGTTGCGTTCCTTGGTTTGGAAGTTGCGTCGAATCGATTTCCGATTTTTCGAGCAGTCTGCATTCGCCCGTAACGCAGAATCGTCTCGACAGTTCAGCATGAATCAATGACGCTCCTGAGAAATAAGCTGGCACTGGCCCACATTCATTGATCCCGCCGTGATCAGTCGAATCACCAATGAAGAAAGCCGACGAAATTCGTCGGCTTTCTTTCTTTGTTTGTCGATGTCGCTTTGACTAGACCGGTGTGACGTTTTCCGCCCGCGGCCCTTTTGGACCTTGCCCCTCTGTGAAAGACACTTGCTGCCCTTCGTAGAGTTGATCAAAGGTCGTGCCTACAACGCCGGAACTGTGGAAGAACATGTCTTGTCCGGGTGCAGTTTCGATGAAACCAAAGCCTTTGTCCGTGAGTCGCTTGATTGAGCCTTCTGCCATTTTCTTATCGATTCATAAAAGTGTCTATGATGCGTTGCCCGACACAACTGGTTCGGGCTTCGATGCCGCATAAGGGGCACTCTAATGAAGATTGGCTGCGAAACCAGTGAGCGGGGACCACGGCTGCATTTAACCGTTTCTTCGCCGTTGATGCCCGTGCTTGCGAGCGAATCGGAGTTGCCTGTCCGTCCCGCGAGAATATCTTCGGCGGGCTGTCCAGCAGACGGCGCCACGGCACTCAGTATCGAAGTATCGACCAGACTGATCCGATGTTCGACGCCGTCTTCCCAATGTGAGTGACGAACGATGCATTTCACTTAGACGGCGTAGCGTTGTGCCGCTTGTGAACTGTTGCCAGGTGCTCCGCCGAAGCGGTTGTTGAGCAGAGCCTGATGAGCAGCTTCGGCGATCTCCTGAGCCTGCTGCCGGTAGCCTTCCGAAGATCGAGCGACTTCACTGGCGTCTTCATAAGCGCCCTGATAGTCGCCTTCTTCGTAGCACAGAAATGCCCGTTTCATATATTGATCGTTGAGACGCCTCACGAGTGGAAGCGGCGCGAACAGGCCGAAGAATCCTGTCACTCCCAGCGTTGCAACGAAGAAGCCAACCGACAGAGCGTCGGCTCCGTAAGCAAACGATAGTCCGATGCCGATAACTGCTCCGGCACCGCCGAGCATGTTCATCAACCGCTCGTCCGAATCCGTCGGCAACCGGCGATTGTCGGACACCAGGCTCCCGGAGCCAAATATCATGGCTCCACCAACAACCAGGATGGCACCAAACCCACCTGTAAGTCCGTGGGCGACTGCAGCAATAATCGGATCAAGGTTGACGGCAAGCAGCATGACAGGCCCTTTATCATTGAGAGAATATTTCCGGCCCACTCGATGAGCCGCGGTGGTTTCAGAAATCAGATTCCGGAAAGAATCAAAATCCGGAAGTGACGTTCGCCAGCATTCGGGTAACCAGCGGCCTGGCTCAGGTGGCTGAACGAAAACGCCGGTTTTCGGACCAAGCCTAGCTCAGCATGGCGAGGCGACACGGTATTCGGGATCACGGAGACGGATGCACTGACAAATTGACGCGGCGCGGCGTCAGAATCCTCACCAATAGATTCGCGTGCCAACCGAACCTCGACAACAACGTTCCCATCGCCATCGCCGATTCGACGAAATACATGGATGATCGATTGAGGCAGTACGAGACGGAACCGGGAACTCAGCGCATGGTAGAGCTTGTTGCCACGCGACCTGATTCATCGAAAATCATGCAACGCGCGGGAAACAATGCTCGATCGTCGTCCGGCCTGTCAGCGTCCAACCTGGCACACGGTCTCAGGTCGTCGTGCCTGGGACTGCGTGAGGTTCAGTCGGCAGGATACGGGGCGACTTTGGGCAATTTCGCGTTCAAGTGATAATGCGGTTTGTGTCGATGAGGATATGTGCGTAATACTTGGCCGAGGGGGCCTTCGGAAATTGTCATCCCCGCGACGGTGAAAGCCACGATGTTCAGCAACCTGACCAACATTCTGACGATGACGGCGATGCTGCTGCATGCAGTTCTCGGGTGCTGCGCCCATCATGCTCATGCGTGTGAGCACGGATCATCTGCCGAAGAATGTCAGGCTGGGCACGTCGAGCATCATGAGCACGCTTCCGAAGTCGCTCATTCCTGTCATCACGAAGCTGATGACTCTGCTTGTGGATCAGTCGCTGACGACACGGAGCGTGAGTCACGAGGCGACATCAATCGCCAGCAGGAAGTGGCTCATGAGGACCACGAGTCTTCGCCGCATCCGGAAGGTCCCTGCCAGCAGAATTGTGATGGCGGAGACTGTCGTTTTACGCAGTCTCCGGAAGTAAAGACGCCATCTCTGGAAGATGGTTGGCTTTGCTGTCCGTCCTTGTGTGCAGCCTTTTCAACGGCTGCATCCTTCCGTTTCGCTGCTGAGTCTCTCGCAGCGGAATCGCGACCGCCTCGTGCTTTGACGACAGGCTGCCGTCGTCCCATGACGCAGGTCTGGCGACTTTGATCGCACGCTCGTCATTGCGTGTTCAGCGCCGTGTTTCAGGTCGTTGCATTTAGAGCAACTTCGCAGGCACTGGCCAACCGCTGCTGCGATGCCGGCTGTTGTGATGTCGCCAGAATTTGAGGCGTGTCGCTTCAGCTCGATGCCTCCAGGTGTGGCTGCTTGTCTGGCAACACCCTTTCTCCACGCTCCATGCGTTACTGCATCCGGATTTCGGATTCTCGTCCTTCGACCGCGGACATTCTCATGAAACTTCGCATTCCCAGAATACCTTTGAAGGCGATTGGATGGCTTGTTGCCGTCGCCATTGTCGTGCCAGCCTTCGTTTATCGCGGGGCCTGGTTCCCCGGTACGGAAGCCTGGGTCAAACGAACGGTTGGAGCTTACCGGCAGCCGGGTGCTTCGACGGAGCATGGGGCCGGCGACGCGGCGGCCGAGTCAGGTGGACAGGCTCATGACGATCACGCGGGGCATGACGATGCATCCTCGCTTGAGCTGTCGGACCAGGCGTTGAAAAACCTGGGACTGACGCCGGAGTTCATTCAGCCGGTCAGGCTTTCGACCTACCGCCGCAGCATTACCGTGCCGGCCGTGATCGTGGAGCGGCCCGGCAGAACTCGGCTTCAGGTGGCGACACCGATGACCGGAGTCATCCGGCACGTGCATGCGGTGTCAGGCGAAGCGGTCAAGCCCGGGACCTTGCTTTTCGAGATTCGCCTCACGCACGAAGATCTGGTTCAGGCGCAAACGAACTTTCTCCAGGCGCTCGGCGAACTGGATGTCGAGAAACGTGAGATCATCAGACTGACAGAAGCAACCAAAACCGGAGCCGTCCCTCGCATCAAACTGCTCGAACGTGAGTATGCCAAAGATAAACTCGAAGCCTTACTGAGTGCTCAACGGGAAGCGTTGCGTCTGCATGGACTGTCGGAAAAACAGGTCGATCAGATTGAGATTGGCCGCCGACTGCTTCGAGAATTGCAGGTGTTTGCTCCGAGCCCCGATGAACACTCGGAAGACGAATTGAAACTTGCGAACAGGCCCGTTCAGTTGGCGGCGTTTCAGCCGGCAGGTGCATTACCAAAACCGCTGGACGATGTCGTGCCCCTGGTGATATCGGAGTTGCGCGTTCACAAAGGCCAGTCGGTCAATGCGGGCGAGACGCTCTGCACGCTTTCAGACTACAGCAATCTTTATGTCGAGGGGCTGGCCTTTGAACAGGACGCCGGATCAATCGCGGCCGCAGCTCGTCGCAATTGGAAGGTCAGGGCGGTGTTTGAGCAGCCGAATAACCAGCGACAAACTTTGGACGATCTGCCGATCATTCGTCTGTCCAACGAAATTGATTCGAAGTCGCGGACGCTGCATTTCTACGCGGGCCTGCCGAACACCATAGACAGTTTGACGGACACAAAAGACGGGAATCAATTTGTCGGCTGGCGATATCGCCCGGGACAACGACTGCAGCTGGAAGTTCCCATCGAAGAATGGCCGAACGAAATTGTGCTTCCTGTCGAAGCTGTCACCAAAGAGGGGGCCGAGTTCTACGCTTTCCAGCAGAACGGCACTCACTTCGATCGGGTCGCCGTGCACGTCAAGCATCGCGACCAGTCCTCAGCCGTGATCGCTAATGACGGCGCGTTGTTTCCTGGTGACGTCGTCGCGTGGCGATGTGCTCACCAGATGCAAATGGCTCTCAAAAATAAGTCCGGCGGCGGAGCAGATCCTCACGCTGGACATACTCATTAGGAAGGGCGAGCAATGCTTAATACGATTATTCGATTCGCCCTTCAGCAGCGGTTGCTGACCATCGCCATTGCCGTGTTTCTGCTCGGCTATGGGAGCTGGCAGACGCTGCAGATGGACATCGACGTCTTTCCGGACCTGAACCGTCCGCGCGTCGTGATCATGACTGAAGCTCCGGGACTTGCTCCCGAAGAAGTCGAGACGTTGATCACGTTTCCGGTCGAGACGGCGATGAACGGCGCGAACGGTGTGCAGGCTGTTCGTAGTTCATCCGGCATCGGCATCTCGGTGATCTATGTCGAATTCGACTGGGGCACCGACATCTACACCGATCGCCAGATCGTGATGGAGCGTCTGCAACTTGTGCAGGATCGACTGCCGGAAGGAATCAAGCCATCGCTGGCGCCGATCTCTTCTATCATGGGGCAGATCCTCATGCTCGGTATGTGGAGAGACGAGAGTCCTGAGTCCAGTGTCCAGAGTCCAGAGACAGGAAGCGACGCACTGGCTCTGGACGCCAAAGACTCTCGCCCCACGGCACTCGACGATTCAATGGAATTGCGAACGCTCGCTGATTGGGTCGTTCGGCAAAGGCTGCTGACGATTCCGGGCGTGTCGCAGGTCTTCACGATGGGTGGCGGCCGCAAGCAGTTTCAGGTGCTGGTCGACCCTGACCTCATGTTGCGTTACGGCGTGACGCTGCATCAGGTGAAGCAGGCCGTGGTGAACAGCAACGTGAATACGACGGGTGGTTATCTCGATGAGCAGGGGCCGAACGAGTTACTCGTCCGAGCGTTGGGAAGAATTCAGAGTGTCGATGACCTGAAGAAAGTCGTCGTCACGATCCGCGATGGCCGGCCGGTTGCTTTGACGCAGATCGCCAGGGTCGTGGAAGGTCCACAGGTCCAACGCGGAGACAGTTCGGCGTTTGTGCGAGTTGATGGGCAGGACGGGAAAGATTCGTTTTCCGGCGGCCCGGCCGTTGTCCTCACAATCAACAAGCAGCCCGGGGCTGATACGCGAGCGATTACTGACAGCATTCTG
>CALDJX010000643.1 GCA_937899075.1 uncultured Planctomyces sp.
CAGACGGTCACTGTGACAGGTCAGGACGACGCCCTGAATGACGGCGATGTCACATATGCAGTGCTTATCGGCCCGGCCAGTTCCGCGGACGGAACATACGACAATGTGAACCCGGGCGACATCAGTCTGACAAATCAGGACAACGAACCGCCGCAGGTAGAATTATTTTACGACGGCTTCGAGGTTGCCGAATGGAACGGGTTGTGGGTTGAAGACTCTCAAAATGACTGGTTCCGCTCGACTCAGCGAGCCACCGATGGTGTCCGTTCGGCCGAAGTGGATGGTTTGGCCACCAACGCCACGTTGACACTGGTCAATGCCATCGATACCACCCCGTACAGCTCAGTCATATTGACGTTCGACTGGTTTATGGAAAGTAGTTTTGATCCCGGGGAATTCCTTGTTCTGGAAGTTTTTCGGAATGGAAACTGGACGGAAGTGATCGCGCTGGACGGCGGCTTATCTTCGGACAAGGACTCATGGAAGAGCGAAAGCCGGAACCTGAAGGACTATGGAGCCAGCGTGCTTGTACGCTTCAGGAGTACCGTGAGCGGCTCTGCTGAAGATGCGAATGTCGATAACGTCAGGATTGTTGGTGTCCCTGGCAGCCCGCCTGCGGCCTTAGGCGTCATTGCTGGCAGTGATTCTTCGAACTCCAAATCATTGTCCGCCCCGAGTCATCAGTCAGACATCGATTACGGATTGTCTTCACTGGGAACGCCGACAGCACCGGACACTCATGGCTTGCCGGATCTGGAAATCCAGGCAGCCGCATCAGCGCGAGGAACTGGTCAGTCACCTTTCGCGACTCCAGCAATTGCCTTTTCACTGGCGCCGTCTCATGTGAATCTGATTGACAGGCTGTTTGGTGTTGATTTAGACCTCTTTGAGGAACTGTCTGTCTTATAGAACCTGATATCACCTATGGAAAAGACGGATAAAGAACTCGTCATCTGATGGGTTCGACAACTGCTCCTGTCGTGAAATTTCAGCCTGGGATTTACCGTGGTGGTGCTGTTTCTGAAGAAAACCTGAGTTTTACTCAGCCACGACGCTCTGAGTGAGCTAAACTTCATGAATTCTCATCCCTGTGCCGATAGGTAGCCGAATGCTATGAGCCAAAAACGCGAAAATTACAGAATCCAGTATCCGGAAAGTGCGCGGCCACGACTCCTGGTTGGGGGCTTCGAGCTTGACGTGTTTGATCTGTCAGAAAGCGGTGCTTCTCTGACAGAGACTGCTCTCTTTGAGCACGATGCGCCTCCCAGGGAGGTTTCGATTGTCTTCTCCGATGGAAGTGAATTTTCAACGACGGCTGTTTTCGTGCGCACAATTGCGGACGGAGTTGCCATTCGATTCGTGAAACTGGTGCCACTCGCAAGGATTTTTTCGGAACAGCGTCACCTCAGGCAACGATTTTTGGAGGTCGCGTCAACTGCAGGCCGGGTTGGTTCAAACACGACTGTGAAGCCGGAGGGAACGAGGCGAACGCGCTGAGCACGGCGTTTCAGACATGCCGCGTGTGAGGTTCTGCGGCCAGGCGACTGCCATCCCCAAAACCGCCCTGACGAAGCCTTTGCTTTGATCCGCCCCATCGGGCAAAGTGCCCGGGAGCGATGCGTTGCCCACGAGTGACTTTTATGAAAAGTACAGAAAATCCCATGTTGGGGCAGATTGAAGGCGTCACCATCTGGGAATCGGCGGCGGCAATTGATCTTGTCGATTGGGAGTCGGTCCGGCATCCGGATGACCTGTTTATGGATGTTCGTCTGCTGAAAGTGACCGAACAATCGATGACTCCAGGTGATCGATTCTGGTACCTGTTGATACGAGATTCCAGTGGGGCACCAGTCGGTGTCCTGTGCGCCTGGCTGACCAGAATTGAGGGAACCCTTTTGGCTGATGACAGCCTGGCAATTCGTTGTGTACGTGCAGCAGCGTGCGTACTGCCCACTTTGAATTTTCATCCCATTCTGTTTTGCGGAATGCCGGTGTCAGCCGGGCAAAGCAACATTCGCATAACGCCGTCTGCTTCGCAGCAAGACGTACTGGAAAAAGCGAACGCCGCGCTGGAAATGATTGCCGCTTGCACGGCCGCCAGGTTTATCGTCTTCAAAGAATTCAACGATGGGGAGCAATCCCTGGCATCCACGCTGAGCCAATGGGGCAGCCCTGTGAAGGTGTGTTGAGACCCGGAATTATTGGTGTTTGAGATTTTGGGCTTGTTGAGGAGGATACGGGCATTGTCTTGAAGGTGACCAGATCAAAATCAGCAGAAGGTGACAAGGATGTTACTGAGCGGCCCGTTTGAAAAGTTTGTCGAAGCGAGTCCCGTGACGGTCATGATGAGAGGAATCATCGAGGATTTGTTTCATCCCGAGCGGCTGGATCGATTGTTCGAAGAGAACGCTGTCACTCAGTACACGCGGACACTTCCCTTTTCCACAGTTGCAGAAGTCATGGGAGAAGTCGTCTTCAATGTCAATCCGTCCGTCGGCGCTTCGCTGCAGGAGCGTGTGGATTCGCTGCCGGTTTCGACCAGGGCCTTCTATCAGAAACTCAATGGTGTCGAACCGGAAGTGGCCGCTGTGCTGGTCCGTGATTCGGTGCGGCAACTGGCTCCTGTGATCCGCAAGCTGGGACTTCGAACACCGCTGCTGCCGGGATACAATGTCCGTATTCTTGATGGAAACCACTTTGCCGCCACGGAACATCGCCTTCTGGAAACTCGCAGAGAAACCGCCGCACCTTTGCCCGGTCAGGCGTTGACAGTGCTCGATCCGGACCTGCGTCTGGCCATCGACGTCTTCCCTTGTGAAGACGGCCATTCTCAGGAACGTTCGCTGCTCTGGCAGGTTCTGCTGACTGTCTGTGCCGGAGACCTCTGGATCGCCGACCGCAATTTCTGCACACTCGGCTTCCTGTTCGGGATTGCGAAACTCAAAGCCAGGTTTCTGATTCGACATCATGCCAGCATGCCTCTGGACAAGATTGGCCGCAGCAAACTGATTGGAGACTCCGAAACAGGCCGTGTGTTTGAACAGGCAGGCAAGATCACTGACCCGGAAACTGGACGCACGATGACTGTTCGCTGCGTGACGGTGAAACTGAAAACGGCGACGCGGGATGGTGAACGCGAACTCGTCATTCTCACGAACCTTCCGAAGAAAGACGCCGACGCGATGAAGGTCGCGGCTCTCTATCGCAAACGATGGACAGTGGAAACCATGTTCCAGGAGATGACGGAGAATCTGACGTGTGAAATCAAGACTCTGGGCTATCCGCGAGCCGCAGTGTTTGCATTCTGCCTGGCGTTGATGGCATGGAATGGGATGTCGGTGATCCATGCGGCTCTGCGAAGTGTGCATGGCGAAGAAACGGTGGAAGAGAATCTGTCTTCGTACTATCTGTCGCTGGAAATCTCTCAGGTGTATCACGGGATGCTGATAGCGATGAAGATGTCCCATCAGTAGTTGAAATGTGAATGACGGTTTCGGTTTGTAATTTC
>CALDJX010000644.1 GCA_937899075.1 uncultured Planctomyces sp.
CCAGACCGGAATTCTAATTGTCGCTAAACCGAGAGGCTAATTGTCGCCGAACAAAAACTACTGACTTGGGGAATGGAGGTCTGCATCTTCGCCGCCAGTTCATAGCTCTTTAGACGCGCCAACAACGTGGCATCCAGTCCGGTGCGGTCGACATGCTGCCGATTCACGGCCTGCACAAACTGAAGCGTCGCCGCGTTGGTTTCTGCGCTATGCCTGCTATCGGAAAACAAATCCCGCACCGGTTGTTCGCCGCCACGCAGCACGACTCCCTGATGATTCGACGGCAGAAATGCACTGCTCCATGTGGAAGCTCCGGTGTTCGGGGCGCCTCGCTCGTCATTGAGGACGACATAGGCCGGCAGCGATTCGTTTTCGACTCCCATGCCGTACGAGATCCAGCTTCCCATCGAAGGAAAGCCGTTGAACTCGAAACCGCTATTCGCCATAAATAACGCAGGCGTGTGATTCGCGGACTTGGATTCCATGCTCCGCAGCACGGTCAAGTCGTCAGCAAGTTCGGCAATGTGCGGAAACATGTCCGAGATCATCAGACCGCTTTCGCCGCGCGGTTTGAATTTCCAGTCTTCGCCCCGCAACAGTCCCATCTTGCCGAAGAAGAGGTCCGGCTTCTCGTCCGTGTGCAACGACTTGCCGTGAAGCTTTGTCAGCTCCGGTTTGTAATCAAACGAGTCGATATGGCTTAACCCACCGACCAAACAAATGTGAATCGCTCTCTTTGCTTTCGCCGGATGCGATCCGGAAGTGTCCGACGCGGTTGCGGTCTCACTGGCAAGCAGGGAAGCCAACGCCGTCGCCCCGAGTCCGTTGATGCCCCAGTGAAAGAAGTCTCGACGACCGATAGACTGAATGTGATTCATGATTTGCTCCGTTGTTTCATTCGATCGTTACTCGATGACAACAAACTCGTTGACGTTGAACAGTCCGCGGCATAGTGCCGACAAACCGTGCTCGGCAACCAGTTTTTCTGAGAGTCTTCGTTCCGATTCATTCGGCCCGCGTGCGATCGCTATTTGCCAAGCTCGAGTGATCTGACTCGCACGATCCTCACCAGCGTCATCGAGAACTCGCTGTGCAAAGTAGTCTGACATTCGTAACACGAGCCCATTGTTCATCAGGCTCAGCGACTGTAGCGGTGTCGTCGTGACGGATCGCCGCGGAGCGGTTGAGGCCGGGTCCGGACAGTCGAACGTATCGAGCAGCGCGCTGCGTCCGCCGCGTGGATTGAAACGATAAACTGTCCGTCGAAAGAATTCGGGGGCATCGACGTCGATCGGTTCGTAGTAGGTGGTGCCATTATTCAGCGTAATTGACACGTCCTTAAAACTTGGACCGCCCGCAGCTTCGTTCAACTGGCCTGCCACACTTAGCATCGCATCCCGCAACGATTCGGCTTCGAGTCGTCGAATATTTCCGCGCCACAGCAAGCGGTTAGACGCATCGATATCTGATGCCTTTTTCAAATCGGTTTCCGATTGCCCGTAACTCGCCTGTCGATACGCGCTGGAAGTGACTATCAGCCGATGCAGCGACTTGAGCCGATAACCACCGCTGCGAAATTGCCAGGCGAGGAATTCGAGCAAGTCGGGATGACTCGGGCGTCCGCCGTTGAAGCCAAAATCGTTGGGCGTATCGACGATGCCCGCACCGAAATGATAGTGCCAGACGCGGTTGACGATCACGCGTGCGAAGAGCGGATTGTTTTCACTTGTGATCCACTCCGCCAGCTTTCGACGACGCTCCGCCTCTGGTGCATCCGGGGCTATTCCGAAGTCTGCCGAAAGACCAACAATGGCTTCCGTCGTTGCGGGAGAAACGACGTCGCCGATATTATCCGGGTCGCCTCGCAGCAACACGTTCGTGGTTTGCCCTGCACCGGCGGTGAGCGTGTAAATCTTTCGCGTTGCCTTCGCGGCTTGCCCATCGCGAGCCTTTACCAGTTCTTCGATCCGCGTTTTCATCGACGCTCGATGTGTGCGCTGTGATTCGTCCAGCGACGCCGTGAGCTGACCTTCGGAAACATACTCAGCCGCATTACCTGCTGATGCCGCAACTTCGTCGGACGTCAGTGCTCGATCGTACAAGGCCGCGCGGTGAATACGCCCTGCAAGATGGCGATTACCGCCGGACGGCTTGTGCCGGAGGCCGAACAGAATCCCTGTCTCGTTGGCCTTGAATGGTTGCAGGTCTGACTTGCGAATCGAATGACCGTAGGACAGTCCGTTTCGGTAGCCGATGATCGTTCCATCCTTCTGGTAAACCATCGCAATGTGGACCGGTCCATTGACGGCATCCGATTCCTCGGTTCCGCCAAACGAATCAGACCGAAGGAAATTGTTGCTTCCGGTCATCCAGCGTTTGGGTTCACGTTCGCCAAACACGATTGCATCAAACATGCCGCCGTTCAGACTGCCAATCGAAATCGCTGATCCACGCTTCAAGAGTTTTCTCGACGATGTTCGTTGGCACCGGTGAGGTCTCCACGAAGGACTCACCGTCCAGGATCAAAGCACCGTTTTCGATGCGAGCGTTCCCGCGTGCCGTACCATGCAGGCGTCCGATCGAATCGTTGAGGTCGCTATCGAACTCCCATCGGGCCATCGCAGCGGGCAGTTCGGGAGTGGCGATCTCGCCGCTTCCGCGTGCATCCATGATTTTTTGACGGGCTGCTTGGTCGATCGCCGCAAGCTTCGCTCGCTGTTCGGCGATTTGCTGGTCAAGGCTTGCCAGCGTGGCCTGTTCGTCGGGAACAGGGACATTACGTTCGCCATAACCCAGCCCCGAGATGGCCGAGGCGAGTTGATAGTACTCGGCCTGTGTGATCGGATCGAACTTGTGATCGTGACAGCGAGCGCAATTAAAGGTTAGCCCCACGAATGTCTGCCCGAGTGTGGCCAAAACGTCTTCGATCTCGTCCTGCCGCGCAAGTTGCTTCATTCGCTTGCTGCCGCCGACCACCGTGTTGTGAACGCCCGCGACCCAGAAGCCCGTTGCCGCTGCGCCGTCCGTTCCGCCAGCCAACTGATCGCCGACCAACTGCATGCGTACAAATTCGTCGTAAGGCATGTCGTCGTTGAGCGCGTTGATGATCCAGTCGCGATAATGCCAAGCGTTTTCTCGTTGAAAGTTGCGCTCAAAGCCATCACTCTCGCCGAAGCGAACGACGTCTAACCAGTGCCGTCCCCATCGCTCGCCGTATTGCCGCGAATTCAACAGATCGCCAACCAACGTCTGATAGGACGCTTCGGATGGATCAGCAACAAAAGCAGCGACCTGCTCCGGCGTGGGTGGCAATCCAGTCAGATCGAAATAGAGGCGTCGGATCAGGCTGCGTGGGTCTGCTTCCGACGACGGCTTCAGACCTTCGGCGAGCAGGCGTCGCAATACAAATGCATCGATCGCGTTGCGTCCCCACTGCGAATCGAATGCCGGTACTGGAACATCCTGAAGAGGTTGCAGCGACCACCAATCACGACCGGCGCGGCTATCCGTTGTGATGGAGAACAGATCCAACGCGCCGGCGCCCCACTTCGCTCCTTCATCGATCCACTGCTTCAGCGTGGCTTTCTTCGCGTTGCTGAGTGGATGTTTGGGCGGCATTTCATCTGATCTGACGCGTTCCCATAACAAGCTGTCCGACGCATTCCCGACAACGATCGCCTCGCCACTATCGCCACCTGTCTGTACCAGCGCTCGTTCCGTCAGATTCAATCCACCTTCCGGTTCAGACCCACGGTGACATTCCAGGCAATGCGACACCAAAATCGGCGCAATCTGCTTGTCGAAGTCGATTACCTGAGCCTGTAGTCTCGAAAGACCGCAACTGGCAAAAAAGACGCCGATGCCAAGTGCACCCAACGGAAATCGCACCCAACCTTGCTGTGTCATGACAAAAGCTCCCTACGGGCGCGTGCTGCTGCGTCGATGCACCACCCGCCGACTTCAGCGAATCGTTTTTGTGGCAACCGTTTCGTCGGCGACATCACGGTGAGAGCGCCGACAGGACGTTGATAAGCGTCAACGATGGGTGCCGCCACGCAGCGAATCCCCTCGATACCTTCTTCCCAGTCTTCGGCGTAACCGCGCTGTCGAGTTCGCGCGAGATCATCCCATAGCGCCGCGCGAGTCGCTTTGGTGTTTTCCGTGAACGGCTTCAACTCCGTGGCTGCCAGCCACCGTTCCAATTCCGCGCTGGAGAGCGCTGCCAGAATCGCCTTCCCTGGAGCGCAGGAATAAAGCGGAATCTGCATCCCGACTCGTCCCATCACCTGGACGGCTTCCAATCCCGAGACCTGTTCCAAAACCAGCCCCTTGTTTCCGGCGCGGATCATCAATTGCACCGTCTCGCGTGATTGATCACGCAACCACTGCATGGCGGCATGCGCGCTAAGCACCAAACTCTTGTCCATCGACCGCGGCTGACAGCTCTCGATCAGGCGACTGGTCAACACATAACGTCGATCTTCTTCAAGACGGTTCACATAGCCCAGAGTGACCAGCGTGCTCAGCACCCGGAAGACCAGATTCGCCGAACATCCTGTCTGCTGCACGACTTCCGCCTGAGTCAATCCGCCCGCCTTCCTGCCAACAGCCTCGATCACGGCCATCGTCTTGGCGACGGTCGGTGCAGGCACATCTGCATCGATCTCAGCCTCAGTTGAATGAACCGCGGTTATTGTCACGGGATCTGTCCTTGCAGCTTCGGGCATGGAATTCTATATTTAGTTCGTATGCTAAATATAGATTCCGCGCATGATCGTGTCAAGCATGCCTTCGAGCAACATGGACCAAAGTGACGTGCTCAGCATGTTCATGCCCGAACGAACGAAGCCTGTGGTCCTGGCCGAGTCGATCCTGTGCCGCTCGAGGCTGGCGGAAGCTGCCTATCAGGACATTCTCTCGAGCCGATCTGGGCGAAGGCGTCTCGCAATCTTTCCATCATCCGAATGCACAGAAGGACACGCCAACCGTGAAACTCCGTGGCCTCGAACCGCAACAAAGCGACGAAATCAAAGCCGTCCACGGTGGCAAGGCCTTCCGCACTGGAGCAGAATTGATGCGAGGCCATGAAATCACGCTCCGCGAGAAACCCGCCGCCGCAGTGCTTCTGCTGAAATCCATCAAGTG
>CALDJX010000645.1 GCA_937899075.1 uncultured Planctomyces sp.
CTTCCACATCTCGTTCAAGACTTCGCTGCTGCTTTTCAATCGTCGACAGCAGCCCGACTCGATCGTTCAACCGCAGCCGACCGCCTTCGGGCAGAGTCAGCATGGGTGTGTCAAACACCGTTGGCGATGCATGATCAAAGTGATCATCGTCGAACCGGAAACAGTTGGGGCAAGCACCGTTTCCCAGCGAACACTTGGCGGCGATGTCAACGTGCCAGGCTTCCCATTTGGAACCAAGTCGCCCCGCATACTGCCCCGGTCGGAAACGAGCAGCTTCGTTAACGCTGGGTTGTGGCAACACGACGGACGGCGGCAGCCCCGTGTTATTTCTCAACGCGTAAGTAACCTGAGCGGGAATGGTCGGCCACTCGTTAGGACTCGGCGCGTCGCGAGTGCTGAATCCTGGCGGGAGATCGAGGCGGCCGGTCAGCAGCATGTGACAGGCAATTTCGTGTCCGCTGCTTTCAGTCGAGAGCGAACGAACCAGTGCGTAGTCATTCGTCCGTTGAGCCAGCAACGGAAGATGTTCGCACACCTGGAGCCCGGTCGTCGCCGTGGAAACCGGAATGAACTCGCCTCGCACATCATCCGGAGCGTCCGGTTTCATATCGAAGCTGTCCTGATGGGACAGTCCTCCGGTCAGAAAGACGAACAGAACCGACTTCGCTTTGCCGGCACTCGCTCCAGCCGTTGCCAATTGAGCAAGCGTCGGCCCCGCCAGACCAATCGAACCTGCCTGTAGCATCGTTCGACGTGAAATTGGCGATTTCGAATGCTGTTGCGGCATCTTCAGCCTCACTGACAAATTCAGTTATGACGGTACGCAGTCGTTGCAGTCATTGTCGTTCGAGCCTGAATTCCAGACAACATCGCCTCGACAATTCCCGTCACCAGCTTTGCTCTGATTGAACCTGGCCGAACTTCAGAACCATGTGCGCAAGCAAAAACCCCGGCCGTTAAGAACTAACGGCCGGGGCTGATTGACGTCAAAATTGACTATCGATGTCTACACGCTCAGCGAGCCTGCTCTTTCGTCTCTTCGTTCTTCTTCTGCTGCTCTTCCTGGAAGAAAAGGAAACCTCCCAAAGAGCTGCCGCCAACGTCCTTGGCGTTGTAGATGAACTGAGCATCCCGTCGTTTTTCGACCTGTTCCTTCAGTTCGGCAAGGTGCGACCGAGTGTACGGATCCAGTTTGTCTCCGCCCTTGGTCAACATGTTGTCGATCTTCTTGAGGATTCGAGTCAGCTCGAAAGACGCCAGGTTAGCAATCGGTTTGTAAGCTTCCGTTCGGACATCGCCAGGAATACTCAAGTCGACAAGTCGTTCGAGATGTTCCTGCTGCAGGTTGCGCCGCAGACTCGATACCAAAGGCACTCGCGCGGTGTATTGCTTGTCAGGCACGTTCTCAAGTTCCTGCCAGATGGCGTCGGTCAGTGACTCCAGCACTTCGGGAAGCGTAAGTGCTTCCTGGTCAGCAGGCAGTCGAAGTTCGTTGTCGTAAATCCGGCGAAGAGTCGTCGAATTCATGACCATCGTCAGTGTCGAAGCCTGAATGCCCATGATCGTGTCATGAATCGGGTAGGTGGCTTCGCTTGAGAATGGATTGACGTTTCCGTCCAGCCATTTATCGACCGAAAGATGAGCCAGCAGTTCCGGCGTAAGACCGAAGGCATCGTCGAAGAACGTGTTTTCGATGACAAACTTCAGCGCCGCCTTTTGCTGCTTCACTGACACGACCTCGACCGGGCGGCCTGAGTCCTTGTCCCCCTTCAGGGCACGGGTCGTCAATGCTCCCCCCAGCCAGTTGGCCATCATGCTGACCGATCGCAACTGAAGTGACAGCGACAGTTCATAGCCGTACCGGGCACGTCCCCAGCTCTCGCCGTCTTTGACAAACTTGTCAGTCAGCCCCTTGCGGTGCTTTTGCACGAGCAAGATCTGATTGTTCGCGTAGTCAAGCGGTTCCTTTGTGAAGTCGTACCGACGTGCCCGTGGATCGGGACCGTCTGTTTCTTCGTCCGTTCCGTAGACAAGTTCCGGTTCGTTGACGCGGGCCAGGACCGACTTCAGATCGCTGGAAAGCGTGTACCCGTACTCGATTGCCCATTCATCGTAAGGGCCGATTCCGATCATCGTGTAATCGCCCTGAGGCTTACCGTCAGCTCGAAGGTTGATCGGAATGTAATCCATGACCGACCCCGCCAGCGGCTTTTTGCCTTTGACTTCGTCGCTGTTCATTTCGTCGAGCGTGTAAATGCTGCTCGCTTTAAAGTTGTGACGAAGGCCAAGCGTGTGGCCGACTTCGTGAGCGACAAGTTCGGCGATCAGTGGCCCAATGAAAGATTCAGGCATACTGTCGAGCATCGGCACTTTCTTAGCATCCGACTTTTTCGCCTCTTCCTTGTCGTCATCGTCCTTCTTGCCATCGTCATCTTTCTTCTCGTCGTCCTTCTTATCATCCGCGTCTTTGTCTTCGTCTTTCTTCTTGTCAGCGTCGTCTTTCTTTTCGCCGTCTTTGTCGTCGTCGTCCTTCTTTTCGTCCTTGTCGTCTGAGCCTTTTTTCTTTTTCTTCTTGTCGGCATCGTCACCGCCGTCGTCAAGAAGAGCGAGGTGCATCTGCATCAGCGCAAGGTCGATCGATTTCCCCTGAGACGCCATGCACAGGCCGTTGACCTGGCTTGTCCGGCCAATCAGTCCGTCATACTGATTGTCGCCAATCATTGTCGCATCGACCTTTCCAGCCGGATGCCCAGCCAGCGGCTGGAAGGCTTCCCGTTGAATTTGACGAATGACATTTCGGCGGTTGCTTGGATTAGCAAGCCGAACTCGCGGATCCCAATTCGGATGATCGGCCAGCCATGCCAGCGTTTCGGCACCGAAACCTTCCATGGCAACGGCCGGAAGGATCTCGCTGAACTGTCCCTGGTAATGACGAATCCAGCCGTCGGTCAAAATGATGTCGGCATCGAGAATTTCGCCGGTCAACGGGTTCACGCGGCTGGGGCCGATGGCCGTACCAATGTCATTGTTCAACCAGCGAATAAAGTTGTACCGAACGTCTTCCGGATCGAGGTCCATGTTGCGGCCGGTTTGAGCATCCTGAAAATCCACTTCGATCGCATTCAGAAAACCGATCTTCTCGTAAGCTTTGTTCCATTGCTCAACACCCTCGGCTACCCAGCGTCGATACCGAACCGGCACCGTGTGCTCAAGAATGAACCTGATCGGTTTGACTGGCGGGCTGAGCGAGAGTGTCGAATCGCGTTTGGCCAGGTGCCACCGATTGATGTATCGAGTTCGAGTTTCCGTGTCCTTGTACTTGCCAAGATCCGTGTAGCCGGTCGTGAAGTATCCGACTCGTGCATCGGCGACTCGAGGTTTGTAACCAGGAGTCGGCGTAATCAGGCTGAGCGAATAGTGCAGCGTCTTCAATTGGCCGCTCGGAGTTCTTCCACCGAACAGGCTGAAGCTGCCGGAAGTCGGTCCTTCAATCGCGACTTCAATGTTCTTCGGAAACGCCTTCGCCGTCTTGATCGTGACGAGAGACGAATTGGTGATCCGACCGGAGCTTCCAAAGAATGCTGATGACTGTGAAACAAACAGGTAATTCAGATCGATGACCGGCCCGCCTGTTGGCCCGATCGTCAGGATCGGCGTGTCGAGCAGAACTCGGTCGGTAAACAGTCGCTCTACGGAAGCCTTCGATTCACTGTCGCCTGTTGAGCGATGTTCAACATCTGGCTGGATCATGGCCAGACGCTTGCCATACCGACGCCAGTAGAAATACAGGTCGCCCTGCTGAAGACCGGCAAACTCGTCACCGGCAGCAACCGTCAGCGCCAGGAAATACTTGTGTGCGGTAAAACTGGCCGGCAATTCAGCCAGCAGTTTCTGCTCCTTCTTGTGCTTGTAGAGCGTGTACAGCGACCTCTGCCCATCCGTCGTCGACACGATCTTCGTGTAATCGGCGAGGACCGTGGCGTGTGGAGGAAATTCCGGCTGCGTTGTCTGAGCAACGGCTGAAGAGCCAGCTGTTCCGAGCAAAGCAAGCATTGCGGCAAAGCCGCCGATCATGGAGATCCGCAATCGATTCATGTGTCAGTCCCTGGGCCTGGTGAATTGAGCCGACTCGCGATGTGCACTTTCGATCTGCGGATGCACAGTCAACGAGACTTCGGATGTGGCACTTCCAGAACGCATCGTCAGCAAATTTGCTTACAATGTCGTTCCAGCATGTGGCGTTATTTCGTGTTCTGGCGGATCGGCAACCCCTCGACATCCCCGCGGAGAATACGGAAGCCGCAGACTCAACGTAATCGTGGCAGTTTGCCAGAACTCTCTGATTCTACATCCGGGCAGCAAGGAAAAACCACGGTGTGAGCGACCGAAAAGGATCTTCCGCTGCGGAGAAAT
>CALDJX010000646.1 GCA_937899075.1 uncultured Planctomyces sp.
GTTTCAGATTTGCATCCTACATCTCATCCCCCTTCCCCAAGCTTCTTGGCGCAATTTGGCCGACCCGGACTTCGCACTGGCTGGTCCAGTGGAACGCCGGCTTCTGACAGGCAGGCCAGTGTGTGGTCGTGGTGAACCGAAGCTCCTCGGTCATGGCCCCAGCGAACGTAGACGCCGGTTGGTCGGTCTTCGAGCAGCGGCGCAACGTCTGGCCCCCATGAAAGCAGGAACCGACCGTGGTCGAGCAACAGGTCCCGCATGTCCGCTCCGGACATTACTGATGGATCCTGGAATTCTGCGTCGACGTGCCAGGTTCTCAGCGCGTGTTCAACGTGGTTGGGCCGCAGGTTGTCGGCTGGAAACTGCGGCTGCACCTGAATCAGGACGGCCGCCAGTTCTTCATCGCTGACGACTTCCGGATCGTCGTACAGCGGCTTGATGACGAGCGGTTTCTGACGTTCGATTTTCGGCGGGCTGAATTTGATTTCGCCGGTGACGACTTCGGTCACGCGCTCAGCCTGAGCCGGAGCGAGCACCAGCCAGGAAGCTCCGAAGGCGGCACACGTCACAAGCTGGACGGCCAGGAAGCCTGCCAGTTTTGAGCTTTGCTGTTTTTTCATAGTGATTGCCCTGCCGATTCAGGAAACCAGGTCGGCGGCCTGGATAGGCGATAACGAAATACTTTGGAAACGTGCGGCGTCTGGAAATCGTCGAATCCGAGGCCTATGACTTTGAGTCAATCTCAATCGGGTTAACTCGTTCGAAAATGACCTGCCCGTCCTGGCGGAACAGCAGCTTCCAGTCTTTTTCTTCGTGCAGCCGGAGCACCATCGGCTCGCGATATTTTTCGTCGATGACCACGGTGTTGATGCCGTAGCGTTTGAGCATGGCCAGCCAGCTGCCCTGCATCTGGACGATGCCCATGTAGTCATTCCAGACGTCTTCCGGGACGAGGTGGCAGTGGGATGCGACAAAGACTTTCATATCTTTCGGGCCGGCCCACAGCAGGTAGTCGCCCCATTCGTACGTGCAGAAGACCAAACCTTCCGGCGGGTGTTCCTTGAGATATTCCGCAGCGGCGACTGGCGTCAGACGGCTGACGGGAACTCGGTCTTTGATTTTCTCGACATCTTTTCCGGCAGCCAATGCCAGCGATGCGGAACCGATGTGCGAAAGCTCGAAGAAGATAAACACGACGCCCATCGTGACGATGGTCCAGAGACTCGCTCGCGATGGTGGCTCCGGAGAAACTTCTCCGCCTTGCCATTTTCGGAAGGCAGCTCCGGCATGAATGGCGGCGAAGCAACCGGCCAGCGGGCCCCACCAGACGAGCATTCGCGACGTCCACAGAGCGGCTGCTCCGAAGACGGCCAGAGTGAGTACTTCCGCAGTTGAGACTCGGCGAGGGCTGATTCGATAAACTATGAACAGGATCAGAGCAGCGACGGCCGCCGCCTGTCCCTGAGCCAGCCGAATGTGCAGAGACTTCCATTCGATGATCGATTGAAGGTTCGGGTTGCTGCCGAAGCTGAGGACTTCTGCGTAGAGGCTCAGCCCGTACGGGTTGAGTAGTGCGGCGACCGCTCCGAGTTCCGTCAGCAGAACGAGCCGTCGAAGTTTGGTGTCACGAAACACGCTGGCGAGTTTGCCCGTGCGACGGACAAGGTCGACTCCACGTCCGATGGCGAAGCAGCCAAGCAGGCCCAGTCCGACCATGAACGAGCCATGCATGTTCGCCCACAGAGCAAACATTACGGGCACGATGACCCAGTTTTTGCTCGACCATTCACGACGCAGCAGGATCGAAAGCAGAACCGAGTAGAAGAGGAACCCGACGATCTGTGGTCGGTGAATGATGAGCTGTTGATACTCGACCCACATCGTCAAAGCGAAACCGCCCAGAGCGAACATGGCACTGTGCGAGCGGCTGTAGATTCGGTGAGTGACGGCCGCCAAAGCTCCGGCGACGCAGAATGCGAACAGGAACGTGATGGCCGCTTTGCCAACAACCAGATAGCTGGCGTAGGCGATCAACTGGCTCAGCCACGCGGAATTCACAAACGGCACGCCGTGTGAAAGTGGCATCAGCGGTTCTGTTGTCGGCAGCGTCCCGGTTTCCCAAAGCAGCCGGCCGTAGCTGAGGTGTCCCCAGACGTCTGTGTGAGTGATCGGTTGCAGACGATCGAAGAAGAAATACGTCATGCCGATCAGGAATGCGAACCCCGCACTGATGGCCGGCATTCGGAACCAGTCGGGAAGTTTATCTTCCAGCATGTTCACATCAGCGACCGACGGATCGTAATCCGGATCGGGAGTTTCAGCGTCGTTTACGTCGGTCTCAGTCACGGAAGTTGACATGGATTGACCGTCTCCTGAAGAGCAGAGGCAGGCGGAACTGGCCCGGACAGCCTGAGGTGAGATTGGTTGAAACAGCCGACGTGAGCACTGGAAGACGGGCTTCGAGACTCACATTTCGACCGGATCGCGGAGGTATTCATCCAATTGTGCAGGCGCCACAGGTCATGTCAAAGTTTAGGTTGCACAGCGGTCCGGAAAGCCGGGCGTTCTGTGTTGCACAGTGCGGTTGCGCCACCAGAATCGTTTGTTTCGATTGTTCCGAAACGTTGCTCCGGGGCCTCACATTTGCCGATTTTCGTGGGCAGTCAGACGCTCGCCAGGCCGCGTTTGTCGTGTCGGTTCAACCGGCACCGTCAACAACCTAACATCCGCCGCTTCAACCTCTGACGCGATGACCGGATTGTAAAATGGCTGTGCTGCTGCAGATTCTGGATGCTCATAAGAGCTACGGCGAACAAGTGCTTCTCGACGGAGCCGAAGCGACGCTGATTGAAGACGTCAAAGTCGGATTTATCGGCCGCAACGGTGCTGGTAAGTCGACCCTGCTGAAGATTCTTCTCGACGAGGAAGAACTCGATCGAGGGGAAGTGATTCGGCATCCGCATTTGCGAGTCGGTTATCTCAGGCAGCACGACCCGTTTGAGCCGGGCGAGTCGGCTCTCGACTTCCTGATCCGCGACAGCGGCCAGCCAGACTGGAAGTGCGGCGAAGTCGCGGGCGAGTTCGAACTGAAAGGCGCGTATCTCGAAGGTCCGGTCAAGGAACTCTCGGGCGGTTGGCAGACGCGAGTCAAACTGGCGGCGCTGCTGCTGCACGAGCCGAATCTGTTACTGCTCGACGAACCGACAAACTTCCTCGACCTGCGAACTCAGATTCTGCTCGAACACTTCCTGCGTAACTACCGCGAAGCATGCCTGATCGTGTCGCATGATCGAGCATTTCTGACGGCAACGTGCAGCCACACGCTCGACCTCGATCGAGGCATCCTGACGCTGTACCCAGGCAAGGTTGGTGCGTATCTGGAAAAGGTTGCCGAAGAGCGGGAACGTGTCGAACGGGCGAACGCCGGCATCGTCGCCAAGCAGAAGCAACTGCAACGGTTCATCGATAAGAACCGAGCGAACGCCAACACGGCTTCGCAGGCACGTTCGAAAGCGAAGCAGCTTGAGCGGTTGCAGACGTCGGAAGTCGAAGCCGACGAGCCCAACGCATTTATCCGAACGCCCGTTGTTGAACCTCGCCGCGGTCCGGCTGTCCGGTGTCAGAATCTTTCGATCGGCTATCCGGACCACACTGTCGCAACGGGGATCGATGTCGAAATAGAACACGGCGAGCGCGCCGCCATCGTCGGCGACAACGGTCAGGGAAAAACAACCTTCCTGCGAACGATCGTCAATTCGCTCGCTCCGGTTTCCGGCGACGTGAAATGGGGCTACGGCTGCGACATTGGTACCTACGCCCAGCACGTCTACACGACTCTTCCGCCGAACGAAACGGTGCAGGGCTACCTGGATTATCACGCGCTGCCGGGCACGTCGATGCAGTCAATTCTGAAGGTCGCCGGCGCGATGTTGTTCAAAGGCGCGGCGGTCAAGAAGAAAATTTCCGTGCTTTCGGGGGGCGAGCGTGCTCGGCTTTGCATGGCTGGGCTGCTGCTCAATGAGCACAACATTCTGATCCTCGACGAACCGGGCAACCATCTGGACGTCGACACGATCGAAGCGCTCGCGACGGCGTTGCTTGATTACAAAGGCACGGTCATCTTTACGAGCCACGATCGTTTCTTCATGAGCCGCATTGCGACCAGCGTGATCGAAGTTCGCGACGGGCACGTCACGAATTACGGCGGCGACTACGACGCCTATCTGTACGCAGTCAACCGCGAGATCGACGAGGGCGAACGGGCTCGTCAGGCGTCGTCAGGTGGTTCCCAGGGCAAACCCATGAAGGCGGCTCGCGCGGCTGTTCGTGACGAGCGAAAGGTTCGGAAAGAGCTGTCGAAGAACGAAAAACTGATCGCCCGCCTCGACAAGGAAAAGAACGAGTTCAACGCTCAGCTT
>CALDJX010000647.1 GCA_937899075.1 uncultured Planctomyces sp.
TGGCACAGGTTGCTTGCAACCTGTGCGGCGAAGCCGCAAGAGGTAGTCCGATTCGAATTCGAATCGACTCTCGTCGCTCCGCGACACTGGTTGCAAGCAACCTGTGCCACCCGTGAAATTCGTTTTCCCTTAATTCAGTGCAGCTTTACTCAGTGCAGCTTTACGGTTTCACGAGTCAGCGCCGGATGGCGACTCACTTGCTGCCTTTTTGTCGGCGGTCTCAGCAGCATCCGTCACCGGCTCAGTCAGTTCGACCGTTTCCGACTTACGTTTGCAGCAGCTACCACAAAGACGAGCCAGGATGGCGTCGACGCCGAACCATGATCCGGTCGGCATGGCCGCGATGCCAAGCAGCGCGAGCACCTCGATCAGGTTTTTGTTGATCACGTAGCTGTGTTCAGGGCCGGGAGCAGCCGGAACGCCCGGCCACGGCGGCATGGCCATGTAAAAGTTGAACAGCATGACCGCTCCACCCAACGCCGCGATTCGAGTTCCGAGCCCCAGCAGAAGCATGATGCCGAAAACTGTCAGACCGATAATCGTTGACTGGTCGGCGAATTCGAGTTTGCTCCAGCGACCCGGCATCGGCCCCATCGACAATTGATTCAGTGTCAGGATCGACTTCGCTTTGTCCTTCAGTTCGTCATCCATCGCCTTGATCGGACCTGAAAGTTCAGCTCGCAGAGTCTGAAGTTCGCCCCAGGCGTGGTCGAGGTGATCCCACTCGAAATCCTGATCCGCTTTCGCTCGAGCGTTCTCGTACCGAATCAGTCGTTCTTTGTATTCCTGAAGTTTGCCAACTCGCTGCCAGTCTTCATTGCCGACCAGATCCGGGTCGCCTTTCAGCGCTCCAAGAAGTTTCTCTTTGAAACCCATGCCCTTCTTCTGGCGATCGAACACTTTCTGAACAGCGGTCAGATATGCCTTCTCGGTGGCGTTCCGGTCGGCCACTTTTGTTTTGACAATCGACTTGAGCTTTTCCAGTTCGTCCGGTTTGAGATGCTCGACCGCGTCGACGTAAATCCGTTTTGCTTTGGCATCGAACCAGACGACTCGATCAGAAACACGGCTGGCTGCTTTCAGATCGGTGATACCGTTTGGCAATTGATCGAGAGCCTCGACATAAACCTTGCGAGTGCCCTTGCCGACTTTGATCGTCGAGTAAGAGCCGTTGACGATGCGGTGCAGCGAGCCCTTCTGCTTATCGTCGAGCTGATAGTGCGACGAGAATCGCTCCAGCCAGTCGTCCCACTTTGCGGAAGTGGTGTCGTAGTCGAGCCAGCCGAGATCGTCCGGGTCGCCGGACATCTCTCGAAAAACGACTCGCAGCGGCCCTTGAGAATTCTTCAGATAGCCAACTGCCGACCACGGCTTCGGACTATTGAGCGTGTCAATCTTCCACAGGCCCTCGTACAGCAACTGCCACCCGATCGCCATGCGGAGCACAACGACGAGGATCAAAGCTGGAAGAGCAAGGCGATACGGATCTTTCACGAAATCACTCGGCAAATATCGGTATGAATCGGATGAGTTTCAAAGTCGCCAGGCGGGACAGACGCCGTTGCGTCCGCATGATCGGCGAAAGGCAGGAACGAACCACTTCGCTCAAGCGGTCGTGCTTGCTGCAAATCTGGCAGGACGAACCCATTTCTGCAAGCAGCTTCCACAAATCTCTTACCGCGGCGGAGACAGCTCGACCTGTTCAGGATCCCAGAAGATCTGGTCATCAGGGATGCCAATCACGACTGGACGAACACGTCGGCCACGCTCCGGTCTGGGGATCAGAACGGCACCGACGTGCGGAAGATTATCACAACACCGTCGAGCAATTTCGACCCCTCCGACAAAAAACGCAGTAGAAAGTGCATCAGCCACTGCGGCTGACGGAGCAACAACCGTTACAGACAGAGTTCCTTCGACCGGCCACCCACTGCGAGGGTCAAGAATGTGCCCGTACCGCTGCCCTTCGTGCCTGAAATACTGGATGTTCGAGCCGCTGGTCGACATTGCCTGATCACGCAGCAGGATTGTTCCCAGCCGTTTGTCCGTAAACAAAGGGTTCCCAATTCCGACCGGCCAGCCGCCCTGCAGATTGTGATCGCCCCGAGCCAGCAGACTGCTCTGCCCGCCGTGCATGACAAACCCGTCAAACCGTTGCTTCACAAGCTGCTCAACACAGCGATCCAGCGCGTACCCTTTTCCGATCCCACCAAGATTCAGCTCGACGCCCGCTCGATCGTAAGCAACCGTCGAGGCTGCTTCATCCAGCAAAACATGATCGAGCCCTGTCACCAGCCGGCAATCTTCGACTTCTTCCTGAGTAGGTATCCGCCCGTCATCCCGACACCGTCGCCACAGCGCGATCAACGGCCCTGACGTCGGATCAAACGCGCCATCGGTGGCCTCAACCAATTCACGACACTTCAGGAACAAACCAAACAGCCCGGCCTCAACACTCACCGGCCCGTCCGACGCCTGGCGGTTGATCTGAGAAAGCTCGCTGTCTTCCCGATAGACGGTCATCTGCTGCTCAAGCTGATGCACCAACTCCAGTGCATCCGACGCTACCCACAACCGCTGATGCTCGCCCGGATTGAGAATGATCGAAAACGCGCACGCCATCGCGCGAGTCTCCAACCGCAACGTCTCCCCACCTTCCGGCTGAGCCCCCTGCCCTGCCTGCTGCCCTGCGTTCCGCGAGTCCATCCCTCCGAGCAACGCATCCCCCGCCGCCTTGGAAACACCCTCCACCTCAGAGCGCAACGCTTTCCCCGCCAGAAAATCCCGCCGACTCGATGACTCACGATCAGACAAAATACCACCTCATGAAGAAAGCAGCTCAGCAACAGAAATATCACATCGGCATTTTGCATTTACCAACGAGGCACCAAACCAAGGTGATCGATCCCAGAGAACGAGAATGTGAAAATCACTGGACTTTGAAAATAGGACTGAAGCAGTTGTTCGCCCGGACAGTAGGACAAAATCAAACACAACCGAAACTCATGAGCGAGACGGCGAATACTGCCCAGATCACTCCAGTCCCCGCCACCATACATTTGCACTTGTACACAATCATCAGTAACCTCTTTGTCGCAAGGTTAAGTGGCCGCGTCCCGCACGAGATATCACAAATGCCGCGGCAAAAGTGAGAACGAGGTTCGGGTTGTGGCTGAATAAAATGGGTAGTTTTTGCTTTGGCAAATCCGCCTTTCAGTCGGAAAAGTTTGATTTGTACCAGAGACATTTTGGTACCGGATTCCGGTAAATTCCGCGGCCGCACCTTGCATCTTAAGAACGGGCTTACCTGATGAGATTTGACGAGGTTTTCTCAGAAGAAGAATTGATCGGTCTTTTGGCTCGCCAACGTGCAGCCGCCGCCAAGTCGCGACATGACGAACAATTCTTGAGAAACCTCTCTCGCTCAGCGAAGCCTCCATCGGCGAAAGGCGAAATCGACAAATGTTTTCCGCCTCGCCGTCTGTGGTTACGAAGCCCTCGCACACGGCGTCAGGGACGTAGCTCCCTGAATCTCAATGCTTATGATCTATCACGAACCGTCAGTACGTTGCTTCGAAGCGCTGAACACCAGAACGATGACTGGGCATTGCGTATTTCGCACCTGCTGGCTCAACTCAGAATGCGTGGCCTTGCTTCGGCCGCTGCGACGATTGACAGCCCCAAGGTTCTGCCAAAGGAAAAGGGGCCACACACCTACCGTGCGATCTCCAACTACGCATTGAACGACCGTGTGATAATAGGTCAGTGTGCCAAATATTTGCGTCATTGCTTTGATTCTGGATTTCTCGAGTGCTCCTATGCATTTCGCACCGCTCGTCCGCACCAGAACGCCCCCCAGCATCACGACGCCGTGAAGGCGTTAATCGCCTACCGAAAACAGTTCTCAGGCAAACCGCTCTGGGTGGCCGAGTGCGATATTCGTGGATTCTTCGACTGCGTCGATCACGAAATCGCGAAAACGTGTTTCCAAGAAGGAATCAAAAGAGCAAGTCAGCAGGGAATCACTGTCGATAAAAGAGCGGCATCCATATTTTATTCGTTCCTCCGAAGTTACACGTTCTCAACCGTGGCCGCTCCACAAGCCCAAGAATGGTTCAACAAACACGATCGCCTTGGAATCCTCAAGTGGCCCGAAGAAGCGTTAACAAAAATTCACGCCGATCTAAATAATTGCGTCATAGGAATTCCGCAAGGTGGTGCAATCTCATGTCTGATTGCAAACTTGATGCTTCATTCTGCGGACGAAGCAGTTACCAATGAGGGCCACTCAACACCGTCAGATCCCGATTTATTTTACGCTCGATACTGCGACGACATGATCTTAATGCACCCAGACCGAGGGGTGCAATCAGACCGGTGCTTGGATTTCCGGGGTGTTTCGTTGATCGGGGA
>CALDJX010000648.1 GCA_937899075.1 uncultured Planctomyces sp.
ATGTGGCGAGGGATGGCGAGCAGCTCGTCGCCGGGTTCGAATTCTTCGGCGCGGGAAGTTTCCAGAACGAGGTGCTCTTCGTTCTGCAGGACGGCTTCGGCATCGGGAAGATCCGGGAAGGTTAAACGCTGGCCGGCCGCAGGGTCGGAAGCGACGGCTTTGTAGCCAATGTCGAGCGTGATTCGCGTCGGAGTCGGTCGGCTGATGACTCGAGTCAGCATCATGGCCGCCGGTGGGAAGACCATGTCCGGGAACCTGCCGCCGTATCCGGCGTCGTTGTAGACGCACGTGCCGGGGCTGTACTCGATGCCCGGGTCTGTCTTTTCGGCGTAGATCGGGAATGACGCCGTGCCTCCACAGACCAGTCGCGGAACCGGCCAGCCTTCTGCTTCAAGAGTCTTTCGAAATTCAGCGACGCGGTCCCACTCTTCGTTGACGGCGGCTCGACGTTCATCGCGATCCGTCTGGTGCTGGTGCCCGTCGTAAACGTGGAGGCCGTCGGGAGTCAGTCCGTCCGTCTCGACGATCAGCCGGTAAAGCTCCTTAGCTTCTGGTCCGACCGGGATTCCCGTGCGGTGCTGGCCGGTGTCGATGTCAAGCAGAACGCCGATGCTGAGCGACGCTTCCACCATCGCCGCACCGAGTTGCCTGATCGGTTTTTCGTGGTCGGCAGTGACCGAGAATTCGACGTCCGGAAACTTCTGCCGAAAGGCGACAGCGCGGCCGATGTTCGGTCCCACCAGGCTGTAGGCAAGGAACACGTCTTTGACGCCAGCGTCGGCAAGCATTTCCGCTTCGGCGAACGTCGCGCATTTGTGTCGAACGATTCCGCGAGCAAGCTGCAGTTCGATAATCTCTCGAGTCTTGTGAGTCTTACAGTGCGGACGCAACCTCGAAGGATCGCCAGCGATTTCGATCATGTGGTCGAGGTTCTGCTCGACCATGTCTCGAAACACGACCAGAGCCGGTGACAGGATCTGACTTGAATCAGCGATGCGGTAGCAGTCGTCCATGAGGAACTCCAGAAGCGTCGATCAAACGGGCGGGCAGCGGAACTGAATGATTGAAATCTGCGGTCCGAAGTCTCAGGACGAATCTGCAATTTTGCAATGCAGGACATCGTCGAACTGGCCAACCGCCAGTGACGTTCTGAGTGGCGAGTGTAGAAAAGGCCAGACACGCCCACTACGATTGTCGAAATCTTTTTAAGCAGGTCGATTAGTTGCGGCCAGCGGGTCATCTGCCCTTAGTTGCTGTCCAGATATGAACACTCCTTTTTGCAGAATGATTGCCGTCACAGGCATCCTCTTTGGTGTCCTGCTGCTTTGTGCAAACTCTGCCATCGCGCAGAGTCCGCCAGAAACCACTCCGGCACCAGTTGATACCGGTGCGGCCGGAGCCCCATCAGCACCGGCAGCGGAAGTTGTAGTCGACGCTGTTCAAGGATCCGCCTGGCCACCCACGCCAGTTCCGTTCTTTCGAGGAAACGCGATCCCCAACAGCGCGACGCCCGCATTTCCGCAAGCGGGTGGGTACCTCAGTCTGTTTCGGCTGATTTTCTTCATCGGACTACTGTCGTTCTGGGTCTGGTCGTCCGCCTGGGTCAATGAGGACAGCACGTCACTGAAAGTCCGCAGCGATTTCTGGAACTCAGCAATGTTTGCTGCGGGATCAACCGGGCTATTGCTGGCCGTCACCTCGCCGTCATTCTTTCTGGCGTTTGTCCTGATTGGAGCCTCGACCGGAACACCGCTCGGCCTTTACGTCAAAGAACGAAACGCAAAAGTTCCAGACAAGGCCAAGGTCCTCACCCCGGAACACCTTCGCCGAGTCGGCATCAGGTTTCTGGCGAAATTTGGTATCAACATCGGAGGCGAAGGCGACGTCGGATCGGGAAACGGTCCCGACATCGTATTTGTCGGTCGAACCGAAACGGGGCGTATCGACACTTCGCGAACGAAGCAGGTCGAAAGCTCGCGAGGGTTCATGGCGGCAAAGGAGCTGGTCTACGACGCTCTGATCCGACGCGCGACGGACATTCATCTTGAGCCACGCGAAGACACGATGAATATTCGTATGAGAATCGACGGCGTGATG
>CALDJX010000649.1 GCA_937899075.1 uncultured Planctomyces sp.
CCAGCAGGCGGAGGCTTCGGCGCTCCAGCCATCGGTGGTCCAAATGGAGAATCCGGTTCGCCGGGACTCGATCTGAATCAACTGCTCAACATCCTGCCAATGAGTGGTCGATCCGACCCCGCCGAGAACTCTTCAACGTCAACGAAAATGAGTCCGATTCGTTTGCTTCGATTCCTGAAATCGACCCCCGAAGTCGGCAAAGCATCACTGCCCCGACTACAGCCGCATCCAAAGCTGAGCGGCCAGTATTCTGACCGGCTCTTTACTGACGAGGCGATTACCGTCGGCAACGGCCCAGGATCGCTAACCACGAATGTCGGCAAGGTGCGGATCGACGAAATTCAGCAGACGGACGTTCCAACCGGCGATGATAACTTCAGCAAAAACCAAAGCCGATAGATTCGGCCCGACAGTGGAGCCAACGAGTCTTTCGAAGAGTGGTTGACCATTAAGTTTCTCGTGCGCCACTGGCAAAGCCAGTGCGCGTGTGCCACTGGCTTTGCCAGTGCGAAAGCCCCCATCGCCGCCGAACTCGCAAGACACTATCGGAGCCAGTGGCACACATTTCCGACGGGCTTCCGAGAGCGAGCCTCGGACGCGGCGTGCCTGACTTTATCGATCAAGTTGGGATCTTGCCGTCCCCTGACGAAGCATCTGGACTCGCAGTTGCCCGAGGGCGACCCGGTGTCGACGCACCAGTGCCAGCTTGCGAGTTATGTCCGCTTCGTAGCGACGCGACACGGCCAGGGAATTCTCGGCATGTTTGATCGCCGACTGAGTCGCATCCGTGAATCGTAACCGTTCGTAATTCTCCAGACGCAGCTCCCAGAACTCGACATTCGATCGTACTTCGGAGATCTCAGCCTGGAGCCGCTGCACGAGCGACGGGTACTCAACACGATCCCAGACAGACTGCGCCGATCCCGCACTGATTTGGTTCGTGCTGCTGACCGCGTAAACACGCAGCGGTTTGGAACTCCGCCACACGGCTTCGTCGGCACTCGCGGCCTGCACACTTGCCGCAAGGACTGTCAGAGCAAAGGTGACTGAACTTAGAGTCGGCATTTTTAGTGTCTGCATGATTGAATCCCTCATTCAGGAGCTACTGGCGACTCTCACTGTGAGACCGTCAGGCGACTACTCGCAAGACAGGATTCGATGTCGAAACACTGCTGAGTGATTGTCCCAGGCATCTCGTGACAATCCGCTCCGAGCTGACGTCAGCGTTGTTGAAGTACGTCCCCAGACTCCGTTGCGTCCGTGAAACGGTCTTGAGCAATCCTTACATCCGCGCCGCTCTTAATTCGCTGCCGACGATCAAGGGTCGCTTCCCGATTTAGCGTGTCGAGACGCACCCTACGAAACTGACGTCCGCCGCTCGTCGGGACGGTATTGAGCTTCGCCAGAAATATCTCATGCACGGCCACGCGAGGTATAGCGCCGGCCGGAATCGAAGATTCAGACGATCAGCCGAGTTGTTCCGACCGTCGCCTCGCTGCTTTCCGTTCCGCCGAATCACCAGTTATCCTGCCGGATTGACGGGCGATTCTTTTGCCCGATTTGCTCATCACTCGGCGAAAGTTTTTTCGATGAAATCGCAGGTTCTCGTTCTTCTTTCAATCGTCTGTTGTCTCGTCCAGACGCAGACGTCGGTCATTGCTGGCAACAATCGCCCGAACGTCTTGTTGATTCTGGTTGATGATCTGAAGCCATCATTCGGAGCGTACGGTGACAAGTGGGTGCATTCGCCGAATCTCGACCGACTTGCCGCGCGAGGCATGAGGTTCGACATGGCGTACTGCAACCAGGCAGTTTGTGCCCCCTCGCGGAACAACCTGCTGGTTGGTTCGAGGTCGACCTCGATCGGCGTTTACAGCCTCGGTCAACATTTCCGCTCGGCCGTCCCCGATGCCATCACGATGCCGCAGCATTTCAAACAGAATGGGTACCACTCGGCAGGCATCGGCAAGGTGTTTCACATCGGGCACGGAAATATCAACGATGTGCATTCATGGAGTGTCCCGTTTCACCCGGACAAGGTCATTGATTACGTCCTGCCGGAAAGTACGGGCGGAAAGCTGACTCGCGAAGAAGCACTGTTCAGCAACAAACCTAAGGACGGCTTGCCGATGGGAGCTGCCTGGGAGAACGCCGACGTCGACGACGGAGCCTACGCCGATGGACGCATCGCAGCCGAAGGAATCAGGAGGCTGCAATCGTACAAGCAGTCCGCCGAACCATTCTTCCTCGCTCTCGGTTTTACCAAACCGCATTTGCCGTTCTGTGCTCCGAGGAAATACTGGGACCTCTACGATCGTCCGAAGCTGCCAATGGCCGAGTACACGCTACCGCCGAAGGATGCCCCCACCTACGCCGGAAAAACGATCGGCGAATTGAATCAATACAAACCGGTCCCGCAGAATCCGCCGCTCAGCGAAGAATTACAGCGAACGCTCATTCACGGCTACTACGCGTCGCTCAGCTACATGGATTCTCAGGTCGGACGAGTACTCGACGAAGTCGATCGGCTGGGCCTCGACAAGAACACAATCATCGTGTTGTGGGGCGATCACGGTTATCACCTGGGTGATCACGGAACATGGACCAAGCACACCAACTACGAACAGGCAAATCGAATCCCGATCGTCATCTCGGCTCCGGGCGTCACGACAGCGGGCTCGCACTCCAACGCTCTCATCGAGACGGTCGACCTCTTTCCGACGATCGCTGAACTGGCCGGGCTGCCGGCTCCGACTGGCCCTCAGCCGATCGACGGTGACAGCTTTGTCCCGATCCTGCGTGGAGAGAATTCGGCCATTGGCGAGTACGCCTATCACTGTTACCCCAAAGGCGGTCGGCTGGGGCGAGCAATCAGAACCAATCGGCATCGTCTGGTCGAATGGCTGCCCATCGGCAGTCAGGATCACCCCGAGTACGAACTTTACGACTACCAGGTCGACCCTCAGGAAAAACGCAATCTTGCGTCCGACCAGCCCCGCATTGTCAAACAGTTGTCCGAAATCCTTGCCCGACATCCGGCTCCAAAAACGTCGGGCGGGACACAACGCCGTTCAACATTGAAAAATTCAAAACAGCAACACGTCGTCGCGGACTCGCCGAACATCGCCAAAACCCCGCTTAAAATCGTGGTCGAAGGAAAGGCCGAATCACCGCACGGCGTCGTCCTTGCTCAGGGCGGACGAGAACACGGTTTCGCGATTCACTTTACAGACGGTCGCCCCGCATTCGACGTCCGAGTCAACGGAAAGGTGACGCGCATCACCGGCGAACAACTTCCGAAAAATCAGTTTCAATTAACAGCAACGCTGACTGGCGACGAGATGACGTTCTCCGTCAACGGCGGACAAACCACCCGTAAAAAGTCGCCGGGACTGATCCCCGTCCAGCCAAAAGACGCTTTGTCGATCGGCTTTGACGATGCCTCCGCGGTCGGACAGTACGAATCGCCAAACTCATTCAACGGGCGAATTAATTCAATTCAGATTTCAACAACGAACGATCAAAGACTGCACAGTTTCAAAGCGAAGAACTAAAAGCCGCTTCCCTCGCTGACCACCGACACGATAATTCACCACCCGCAGAGGACTACCCGTGTTTCGAACCTGCTCGCTCCTGCTCGCCGCTTCTGGTGTCGCTTTCTTCCTGACCATCGACGCAGCAATCGCTGACGAATCAGACAACACGCTGCACCATCCGATCGCGTCTGCTGACCTCGTTTTCGCTGAGAAAGACGGGCTCGTTGCAGTCGAGGCCGAACACTTCTTCCGACAGGAAAAGTCCAAAGTCCGAGCGTGGTATCGCACCACTTCTAAAGTGCAGCCGGAGATCGAACCGGACGGCGACCCACCTCACGTCGGTGGAGCCAGCGGCGGTGCCTACCTGGAATCTCTGCCGGACACTCGCCGAACACACGCCGACAAGTTGATCTCTGGCCAGAACTTTTCGAACGAGCCGGGCAAGCTCGCCATCCTGAGCTACAAAGTTCACTTTCAGAACACGGGAAAATACTACGTCTGGGTGCGAGCCTATTCGTCAGGTTCCGAAGACAACGGGCTGCACGTCGGACTCGACGGTGCATGGCCTGAAAGCGGGCAGCGGCTGCAATGGTGCCCCGGCAAGAACACCTGGCACTGGGACAATCGTCAGCGAACTCTGAAAGAACATTGCGGCGTTCCGCTCGGCATCTTCCTCGACATCGACAAACCCGGCGAGCACGTCATTTCATTCTCGATGCGCGAGGACGGTTTTGAATTTGATAAATGGCTGATGACCACCGATCGAAAATTCGCCCGCCCCGATGGAGTCGGGCCTCAAAGCAACGTCCACGCAGGTAAGCAACCCGCGACCTTTCCGTTTGTGAAAGCTCCGCCTCGCGTGGCAGAGCCACTGAAACCAGTCGCGGAACCCAAAACTGCTGCGGCACCGCTCGTTCTGCCCCGCCGCGACAACGGCAACGGAAGCGTTGAAATCTCCGGAGAACTCAAACAGTGGCACAAAGTCACGCTGACTCTCGACGGACCGTTTGCTCACGAGAAGGACAACAAGCCAAACCCCTTCACAGACAACCGCATGGAAGTTCATTTCACCCACTCATCTGGTGAGCCATCGTATGTCGTGCCTGGATACTTCGCGGCTGATGGAAACAGCGGCAACAGCTCGGCCGAATCCGGCACTCAATGGAAGGCTCACCTGTCTCCCGACAAACCCGGCCGGTGGAATTACACCGTCAGCTTTTCGCAAGGTTCCAACGCAGCGCTGGATAAAACGAGGACGGCGCAAAAGTTAACAACGTACGACGGCAGGCAAGGTACCTTCGAAGTCGCCGCCACTGACAAAACAGGTAGCGACCTCCGAGGCCGCGGCCGACTGACCTATGTCGGAAAGCGGTATCTCCAGTTCGCCGGTTCCAAAGAATACTTCCTCAAAGCGGGTGCCGACGCTCCGGAAACGCTGCTCGGCTACGCCGACTTCGACAACACAATCGCCGGGAAGCCGGACAAAGTGCCTCTCAAAACGTGGGCCCCCCATGTCCAGGACTGGGAGAACGGCGACCCCACCTGGAAAGACGGCAAAGGGAAAGGACTGATCGGTGCGGTCAACTATTTGTCCAATAAAGGCTGCAACGCGTTTTCATTCCTCACGTACAACGCCGGCGGTGACGGAGACAACGTCTGGCCGTTCGTCTCTCGAAACGACAAGTTTCACTACGACTGCTCAAAGCTCGATCAATGGGGAATCGTGTTCGACCACGGAACCGCTCGCGGCATGTACCTGCACTTCAAACTGCAGGAAACCGAGAACGACGATCACAACCGCGGCAAGAAGGGACCGGCTCGAGTTCCTGAATCACTCGACGGTGGAGAACTGGGCCCGGAACGAAAACTCTACTGCCGGGAACTGATCGCTCGGTTCGGACATAACCTCGCTCTCAACTGGAACCTCGGCGAAGAGAACACTCAGACGACGGCTCAGCAACGAGCAATGTCTCAGTACATCCACGACGTTGACCCGTACGACCACAACATCGCCCTGCATACTTATCCTGATCAGCAGGACAAAATCTATCGGCCACTGCTGGGAGCCGGCTCTGTCGTAACCGGCTTCTCACTTCAAAACAGCAATATCAAGGATACTCACATCCAGACCGTGAAATGGGTGACCGAGTCGACAAAAGCCGGACGTCCCTGGATCGTCGCCTTTGACGAATCCGGCAGCGCCGCTCACGGTCAGTGCCCGGACATCGGCTACAAAGGCTTCGACGGCAAAGACCGCACGGGCAAGTTCATTTACACACCGCACGAAGTCCGCCAGCAGACTTTGTGGGGAACTTTGATGGGCGGCGGAGCGGGCGTCGAATACTACTTCGGCTATCAGTTCGTCGAGAACGATCTCGTCTGCGAAGACTGGCGAAGCCGCGACAAAAGCTGGGACTACTGCCGCATCGCTCTGAATTTCTTCCGCGATCACAACATCCCAATCCACGAAATGGACACCGCCGACGAACTCGTCGGCAACACCGCTCACGACAACTCGCAATACTGCCTCGCCAAACCTGGCGAGATCTATCTCGTCTACCTGCCAAACGGCGGAAGCCACCAACTCGATCTGAGCAAGGCGACCGGCAACTTCTCGGTCGAGTGGTTCAATCCTCGCGTCGGCGGCCCACTTTCGGAAAGTGCCGTCAAAAGAGTCTCGGGAGGCACTCAAGCCGAACTCGGCCAGCCTCCGTCTGATTCCAATGAGGACTGGCTGGCTGTCATCCGAAAAGTGCAATAGCCACTCGATCCCCACCTTCGATTCGCTGCCCCCTTCCCCAAACAGGGACCACCTACCAATGCATCGTCTCATCCTGGCGGCGTTACTCGCAGCGTTCACGGCACAAACTCTGCAAGCAAGCGAGCCTGCAACAAAAGTGCCTCTCATCTTTGATACGGACATCGGCAACGACGTCGATGATGTTCTGGCGTTGGCCATGATTCACGCTCTGCAGTCGCGAGGAGAATGCGAACTGCTGGCCGTTACGATCACCAAGGATCACGAACACGCGGCGGCGTTCACCGATGCCGTTAACACGTTCTATCGGCGAGGTGATATTCCGATCGGAGTTTGCCGCAGCAGCGTGACTCCCGAAGAGGGCAAGTTCAACGGCCTGGCCGTTAAGAAGGACGGAGACGCACTCCGGTATCCGCACGACTTGCTCTCGGGCAAAGACGCTCCGGACGCCGTCGACGTTTTGCGAAAGGCACTTGCCGGCCAGCAGGATGGGACGGTCGTCATCGCACAGGTGGGCTTCTCAACAAATCTCGCAGCGTTACTCAAGTCGAAGCCAGACCCCCACAGTTCGTTGAACGGCGTCGACCTGGTGAAACAGAAAGTCCGGCTGCTCTCGATCATGGCCGGAGCGTTCACGCAGATTCCTGGCAAAGGAGGCCAGCTTTACGACCACAAAGAGTACAACATCATCAAGGACATTCCGGCGGCGAAGAGCATCGCGGCCGACTGGCCAACCGAGATTGTCTGGAGCGGGTTCGAGATTGGGATTTCGCTCGTCTATCCGCATCGGAGTATCAACGAAGACTTCCGTTATGTGGAGCATCACCCGCTGGCAGAAGCCTACCTTCTCTACAACCCTCCGCCGCATGATCGTCCGACGTGGGATCTCACCAGCGTCCTGTACGGAGTCCGGTCAGGCCACTCGTACTTCGACATCTCCGACACTGGCGACGTTACTGTGGCCGACGACGGACTCACCACGTTCAAGAAAAACGCCGCCGGAAAACACCGTTACCTGATCATCAACAAAGCGCAGAAACTACGAACACTGGAAGCGCTGCAGCTGTTGTCCAGCCAGCCGCCCATGGTGCGATAGCTCAGGCATTCGCTCGAATTAGATTTGAACCTCCGCCGTCATTCCCGCGCAGGCGGGAAACCAGTGTCTCTACCATTCTGGTTTACCGCGCTGTCGTTTATGCATAAGTAGAGAATTCAGAATCGGCCCAACGGGCCAGCCCTTCGATAGCCCCGGACGTAGTCCGGGGTACGAATTTCTCACCGACCGAGCCCCAACGG